>JAUYFS010000022.1 GCA_030689665.1 bacterium | reverse complement strand
CGATACAAAAAACTCTGGAAACTCCAAGCCGGCGGATTCATCGCGGATTAAGCTTGTCTTATGGCAAAATAAATTAACTCCGTTTTATCAAAGAAAAACGGCTTAGTTAAATTTTGCCATCTTCCCGCTTTGTGGTATAATATAAATATGAATGCAATAATTAAAAAACTAAATGGCGTTGTTTTTACTCCCGAATGGGTGGTTGATTTTATGATTGACGAAGTTTTTAAAAATCATAAAATAACTGGAAATGAAAAAATATTTGATGCCGGTTGCGGCGAAGGAGTTTTTACAGCTGTTGCGGCTCAAAAATTTTCAAAATTATCGGGCAAGAAAATAGAAAAAGTGATAGAAGACAATATTTATTTTATTGACATATCGAAAGAGTATATAGAAAAAACTAAACAAAGCTTGCAAAAATTATCACAAAACAAAATCGCAAAATACAACGCGATAATTGACAATTTCTGCTTTTGTAATTTTGATGTTAATTTATCAATATGAAAACAATACGGGTATCAGAAGAAAATTTTAAAGAAATGCAATGGCTTTACAAGGAGTTTTATGAAATTTATGGATATGAAGGAGAAACGGTTTGGAGTTTAGATGATTTAGATGAACTGCGTAAGATTGGTCAGGAATTTATGGAAATTTTTATAATTAGCTTAAGTAAGAATAAAGAATATGCCAAAACTTTTTTCAATTTCAAATAAGAAAATTTTAAAACAAGTTCAAAAATCAGAAATAGAGCTGAATAATTTTTTAGCGAATCATTGGAAATATATTTTTCCAAAT
This sequence comes from bacterium, assembly GCA_030689665.1. Classification (GTDB taxonomy): domain Bacteria; phylum Patescibacteriota; class Minisyncoccia; order Minisyncoccales; family JAUYFS01; genus JAUYFS01. Next base: position 1,919 of record JAUYFS010000022.1, on the reverse strand, counting down.
TTTGAATTTATAAAAAATGAATTTCGTTTAAATGGAAGCGTTAGAAGCAATGAATCTTCCGGAAGGATTGATATTTTTGCCTTTAATCCAAAAACAAATAGGTTTATTGTTTTTGAGCTTAAAAAAGAATTTGATAAAAATATTTCGCAACAAGCGAGTGATTATAAAGATTTTTTAGAAGACAATTTTGCTGAAATTTATTTAGAAGCTACACAAAAATTCGGCGTTAAATTGCCGAGTTATCACGAAATTAAAAAAGATCAAATTGAGATTATTTTTATTGCTCAAAAATTCACTCAAATCCATATTTCAAGTGCGAGAAAACGAAATAATATAACGCTTATAAAATATTTTTGGTTCGAAGAAGATTTATTTTTAATTGATTATATCAATAACGATCCCGAAGACGAAGAAAAACAAAATACAGAAAAAATTAGAAAAATAAAAAAAATTATTGACGGTAGAGATGAATTATCAGAAATTGAAATATTTTTTTACAAAAAAGAGAAATCGAAATTATTTTTTGAAAAATTTTATAATTTCTTAACTGGTTTTGGAAATGTTGAAGTAAAAATGAATCAAACAAATATTTCTCTCAAAATAAAAGATTTTTCTTTTTCAATAATTCCTAATAATGGCGGTGGAAAATGGAAAGCTTTTTTGCAAATAAATACAAATTTTGATATTTCAAATGTTCCTTTGTTGGTTTTTGATGATCGTTTTAATCAGAAATATTTAAAGGAAAAAAATGGCAAACCAAAAGGAAGTTTAGGTAAAGAAAGATTTGAAGTATTTATACAAAATGACAGACAATTAGAAAATTTAATATCCTTTTTAAGAAAGAATATTTTGTTATAAAATCATTAGGAATTGGAAATGGCAAGGAGGCGAAATTTGACGGTAAATATTACCCTAAAAAACTAGATGTTGCGATATCCAAAAATAGTAAAATAATTGCCACGATTAGTTTTAAATTTGTTACCTCAAATTATGAACAAAATGTAAATAATTATTTTGAGCAACTAATGGGAGAAACGGCAAATATAAGAAGGCAAAATGTTGGCTTTGCGCATTTTTTAGTTCTTCGCGGACATACGCCATATTATTTGAAAAATAAAGGCAATTTACGGGGAAAAGAAAAGAAAACAGAAATTATATCTGAAAAACATTTGCAAAAATATATAAAATTATTCAAGGATATGGATTTTCCGCATAAGCCAGATTTATTGGGAATTTGCCTTTTGAATTTTGATCAAAATAAAAAAGCAAAAATTATTAATTTGAATGATTTTGATTTTTCAGATGAAACAAAAAAATTATTGCAAAACGATTTTTCCGTAAATAATTTTTTAGATAAATTTGCGCATCTTATAAATTTAAAAAGTTAGAAATTCGCTATCTAACCTTTTTGCCATATTTTTGTTTTTGCAACCCGGTGTTTTTTTATAGCGCTTTGATACTTGGGAGTTTCAAAGCGGTTTTTTGTTGGAAAGTTATAAAATCAAAAAACAGTATGATATTAGATAATATCATACTGTTTTTTTATGTGTGGATAACTAAATTTGACGATACAGAGAGAGTCTGTAATTGAAACTATTCAGGCTTGAGTCTAAAAAAAAGACGAGAGCTGATAAAAAATGGAGAGAAATTTAGGAGGGAGATAAAATTTTAGTTCTTTGAAAAAGAAACCAAAATAAAAAGAGCAAGCTATAAAAAACTTGCGGATGCATAGGAATATAGAAAGACAAAAATAAAAATAAATCGGAGGAAAAAATATGCGGGAACGCTGTGTAAATCTAAAAACGGATAGCATAGGGAACAAAATCAAAAACGAAACAGGAGAGATGTAAATGTCAGGAAATATAGTGAAAGTAAGTATTTTCCAATCGTAAGATGACCCCTAAACAGAGAGGGGGTTC
>JAUYFS010000004.1 GCA_030689665.1 bacterium | reverse complement strand
GAGATTAAATATCTGTTAAGTGATACACTAAAAGTCGAAGAAAATACAAAAGCCAAGTGTTCGGCTTGAGGGGTTAGAGTCCCATTTATCTTATATTTATATTTTAGCATATCGCCAAAATCTTGTCAAGGGGTAAATCAGGTTCAAATCATTTTCTTTAAAATTTTTATTTTTCCAGCAAATCTTTTCTGTTTTTTTCTTTATTTATTCTTATATTTTTATATTAGCACAATCCGTAAATCTTGTCAAGCTTTCAGGGGTGAATTCAACCTACAAGCGCAACACTTTATCAAAGCGTTGCGCTTACTTGTTGAACTAACGGGAGGCTTTGGGGACGCCCGACCTCCTGTTGTCGGACGCCCGACCTCCGCCAAGTTTGGCGGTGGTCGGGCGTCCCCTCTTTCTTAGGTTGCGCCAATGAATATAAAATAATACAATCTAATAATGGATTTTGAAATAAAAACAATTGGAATTGAAGATGAAAATTATCCGGAATTGTTAAAAAAAATTCCTAATCCGCCAAAAAAATTATTTTATCGCGGACAACCTTTTTCTGTTGTCGTGGGGTCAGACCCCACGACAACCGCTACACCAGAGAGGTGTATTGCAATTGTCGGTTCCAGAAATCCAACTGCCTATGGAAAACAAGTTGCCTTGGAATTCAGCAGATTTTTGTCAAAAAACGGGCTGATAATTGTAAGCGGATTGGCAATGGGAATTGACGCTATTGCCCACCAAGGATGCTTGGAAACAAATTCCAGAACAATTGCCGTGCTTGGTTCGGGAATTGACGACAAAACAATAACTCCGGCTAGAAACAAAAATCTGGCAAAACAAATTTTGGAAAAAGGCGGTTTGATTTTGTCTGAGTATCCCGAGGGAACGCCGGGACTTAGCCATCATTTTCCCGCGAGAAACAGAATAATTGCCGGATTAAGTTTGGGAATTTTGGTTGTTGAAGCTAAAGAAAAAAGCGGAGCCCTGATAACTGCTGACTTCGGCTTGAAATATAAAAGAAAGGTTTTTGCGATTCCCGGAACAATTTATTCTCCGCTAAGCAAGGGCTGCAACAAACTTATCCAAGCAAATGCGATTTTGGCGAACGAGCCAAAAGACATTTTGGACAATTTGGGAATTTCGGAAAAAGAACAGAAAAAATTGGAAATGAAATTCAGTTCGCCTTTTGAAAAATTAATATGCGAAGTTTTGCAAGAAAAACCGCTTTCAATTGAAGAAATTATTGCCAAAAGCAGACAGCCGGCTGAAAAAATTCTTCAAAATCTGGTATTGTTAGAAATGGAAGATAAAATTCAAAATTTAGGGGGAAATATTTACAGCATAAAAAAATGACCCTTCAATACAACTCAGGGTCATACTGAATTTATTAAAATTGAAGTATGAAAAAATTAGTTATTGTGGAATCGCCGACAAAAGCCAAAACCATCCAACAATTTTTGGATAAATCATACATTTTAAAAGCTTCGTACGGCCATGTGAGGGATTTGCCGAGAAGCGTTTTGGGAATTGATGTTGAAAATAATTTTCAGCCAAAATATTTAGTTCCCGCAAAAGCCAAAAAAAATCTCAAAGAACTTAAAGAAGCGGCGAAAAAAGCTGATTCTGTGATTCTGGCGACAGATGAAGACCGCGAAGGAGAAGCAATTGCTTGGCACCTCATTCAAGCATTAGGATTGAATGAAATCAAAAATCAAAAATCAAAAATCAAAAATATTGAAAGGATTGTTTTTCATGAAATCACTCCCAAGGCCATAAAAAACGCTTTGGAAAACCCGAGAAAAATAAATGACGATTTGGTAAATGCCCAGCAAGGAAGGCGGGTTTTGGACAGAATTGTCGGCTATAAATTATCGCCATTTTTATGGAAAAAAATTATCCGCGGATTGTCAGCCGGAAGAGTCCAGTCAGTCGCTTTAAAACTAATTGCCGAAAGAGAAAGAGAAAGGGAAAAATTCACGCCCGAAGAATACTGGAGCGTGAGCGCGCTTCTTTCAAAACTTGATTCCAAAAAACAATTTTTGGCAATTCTGGCAAAAAAAGACGGAAAAACCATAGAAAAATTGGAAATAAAAACCAAAGAAAAATCAGAGGAAATTTTAAATGATTTGAAGGAGGCTGAATATAAAATTAAAAAAATAGAAAAGAAAAAGAAAAAGAAAAATCCCCTGCCGCCATTTACCACAAGCTCTCTGCAACAGGAATCTTGGCAAAGATTCAAATATCCGTCCAGAAAAACAATGTTTCTCGCTCAAGGGCTTTATGAAAAAGGATTTATCACTTATCACAGAACCGACTCTTTTAATCTTTCCGAGGACTCGCTTTTCCAAGCCAAAGATTTTATCAAAAATAATTTTGGAGAAAATTATTGGGCGGGATTTTTCAGAAAATACAAAACAAAATCAAAAGGCGCGCAAGAAGCCCATGAAGCGATAAGACCGACTTTCGCTGAAAACACTCCTGAAAAAATAGAATCCCAGATTGAAAAAGACCAAATGAAAATTTACGGTTTAATCTGGAAAAGATTTGTCGCTTCTCAAATGAAAGAAGCTGAATTAAACGAAGTGGCTGCTGAAATTGAAGCAAAAAATTATGAATTTGAAAGCAAGGGACAAACCATAGAATTTGACGGATTTTTGAAAGTTTATCCGTTGAAAATAAAAGAAAACATTTTGCCGGAACTGGAAAAAAATGAATTGTTGAAATTAATAAAACTGGAAAATGAACAGCACTTTACGAAACCGCCGGCGCGATTCAATGAAGCCAGCTTAATTAAAGAATTGGAAAATTTCGGCATCGGAAGGCCGTCAACCTATGCTCCGATTATGACCGCGATTCAAAACAGAAATTACATAAATAAAGACAAAAACAAATCATTTTTCCCGACTGAACTGGGATTTATGGTTAATGATTTGCTGACCGAACATTTTGAAGAAATTGTTGATGTTAATTTTACCGCTGAAATGGAAAAAAATCTTGATGATATTGCAAAAGGCGAAAAAGAATGGCAAAAAGTAATTGGAGAATTTTATTTTCCATTTTCAAAAAAATTGGAAGAAAAATATGAAACCGTCAAAAAGCAAGGAATTTTTAATGAAAACACTAATAAAAAATGTCCTGAATGCGGAAAAGAACTAATTTTGCGGCTTGGAAAATTTGGCCGTTTTTACGGATGTTCCGGATTCCCTGCCTGTAAACACACCGAACCCTGGGAAAACAAATAAAAAACACAAATGAACACAATTGTTGAGGAAATTAAAAAAAGAGCCGAACCCTCATACTGGCCTAAAATAGAAAAAGCTATAAATTTTGCGATTCAAGCGCACAAGGGACAAAAAAGATTAACCGGCGAGGACTATGTAAGACACCCGTTAAGGACAGCTTTAATTTTGTCGGAATTCAGATTTGGCCCAAAAACTTTAAGCGCCGCAATTCTCCACGATGTTTATGAGGATACGCCAATCACTCTGGAAACAATTGAAAAAAACTTTGGCAAAGACATAAGATTTTTGATTGAGGGCGTAAGCAATCTTTCAAAATTAAAATATCGCGGCACGGAAAGACATGTTGAAAATTTAAGGAAACTTTTTATCGTGATGGCGCAAGACATCAGAATTATTTTGATTAAATTGGCTGACCGCCTGGACAATTTAAACACTCTCTACGCGCTTGAACCGGAAAGGGCGAAAAGAATCGCCATGGAAACTTTGGAAATTTACGCTCCAATCGCCCACAGATTGGGAATGGGAGATTTAAAAGGAAAACTGGAAGACGCTGCTTTTGCCTTTGCTTTTCCAAAAGAATTTGAGTGGATACAAAATAATTTTAAAGACGAATATGAGGAAGGAAAAAAATATCTGGAAAGAATCAAACCATCGGTCAAAAAAGAACTAGTGAAAAACGGCGTTATTCCTTTGGAAATTCATGCCAGGCCGAAGCGTTATTATAGCTTGTATAAAAAACTACAGAAATACCAAATGGACATTACCAAAATTTATGACCTGGTTGCTTTGAGGGTTGTCGTTAAAGATATAGAACAATGTTATCTCACCATGGCAATAGTCCATAAATTATGGAAACCGATGATTGGAAGAATCAAGGATTATATTGCCCTGCCAAAGCCAAACGGCTATCGCTCTTTGCATACCACTGTTTTTTGCGTTGACGGAAGAATAACCGAATTTCAGATAAGAACCAAACAAATGCATGACGAAGCGGAACAAGGTATTGCCGCGCACTGGCAATACTCAGAGAAAAAGGGATTAAAAAAATATATCCCTGGGCCGATTAAAAAAGAATTGGGCTGGATAAACCAGTTAAGAGATTGGCAAAGGAGTTTTAAACAAACCTCGCCAGACGAATTTTTAGAATCTTTGAAAATTGATTTTTTCAAGGACAGAATTTTTGTTTTTACGCCAAAAGGAGATATTGTTGAGCTTCCGGAAGACGCAACTCCGATTGATTTCTCTTACCACATCCACTCTGACATTGGCGACCATTGTACCGGAGCAAAAGTAAATGGCAAACTGGTCAATTTCAACACAAGATTAAAAAACGGAGATATAGTTGAAATAATGACAAATCCCAAAAACCAGCCAAGCAGGGATTGGCTGAAATTTGCAAGAACAGGATTGGCAAAAAACAGGATTAAAAAATTCATAAGGAGCTCTTTGGAAAAAAAAGAAAAATCAAAATTGGAGGTTTTGAAGCAATTTTCTCAAAAATTTATTTTTGAGAAAATTGCTCCCCAAATTAAAAAAACCGAAAAAATTGAAAAAACCGGAAAAATAATCATATCTGGAGAAAAAAATATCTCGCATAATCTCGCCAAATGCTGCAAGCCAAAAAAAAGAGACGAGATAATCGGCTATATTACAAAAACTAAGGGAATTTCAATCCACAAAAAAGATTGCAAAAACGCAAAACTCTTAAAGAAAAAATGGCCGAGCAAATTGATTAACGCCAGTTGGAATTAGTCCCTAAAAATCCCTAAAAAATTATTGAATTTGGAATCGTTGTCAAAATAAATAGTTATTGCCGGCTTGCCATTGTAATTTTTAAATTTGAATTTAAAAATGCCGGGAAATTTATCCAAAGAACTTTTTATTTTTTCGTTAATAACCGCAATTCCGCCTGTCTTTGCCTTTTTTATTGGCTCTTGAGTAGATTCTTTTCGCCGTAACCCATAACAAATAATTTCCGCATCCCTCACGCTTAAATTCTCTTTAACGATTTTATTAAAAACTTCTTGCAGGGTTTTTCCGTCTGAAATTGATAACAATGCTTTTGCATGCCCCTCGCTTATAATTGATTTTTTAAGGGCTTGCTTGATTTTTTCCGGCAATTCAAGCAAACGAAGGGTGTTTGAAACTGTTTCTTTGCTTTTACCGACCAAATGGGCAATATCCTTTTGCAGTAAATTGAAATCCCCTTGCAGTTTTTTATACGCCCCTGCTTTTTCCATTGCGTTTAAATCTTCTCTCTGGATATTTTCAATCAACGACAAAACCAATTTTTCTCTATCCCCCGGCTCGCGGATAATCACCGGCACTTGTTTAAATCCAGCCATTTTGGAAGCCAATAATCTTCTTTCGCCGGCTATCAACTGGTAGCCGACATTAACGCCATTGCTCTCAATTCTAGAAACAACCAGGGGCTGCAAAATTCCGTGCTGTTTTATTGATTCAGAAAGCGCTTTCAACGCCTCATTGTTAAATTCTTTTCTCGGCTGAAAAGGATTGGCTTTTATTTTGTCTGTTTCTATAAAAAAAATTGCTTCTTTTCTAACGCTATAATCGTCATCGCTTTTTATTTTCTTTTGGGGAATTAATGATTCAAGTCCAAAACCTGTGTGTGGCATAAATAAAAAATTAATTATTTGTTTGAAAATTCGTTCATTGAAAATTTAATGAAAATTGTAAATTGTAAATTGAAAATTATTTAGAATTTTGGATTTAATACTTCAGCCCCCTTATTTCTTCCGCTAATTGCCTATACGCTTTTGCCGCTATTGAAGCCGGCGCAAATTGGGCAATGGTTTTTTGGTATCTCGGCGCTTCTGCCAAAACAATGCTTCTGGGAATCACTGTTTCTAAAATATATCCGGGAAAATTTCTTCTTAATTCTTTTGCAATCTGCTGCGCCAAGCGATTTCTCCTGCTGTACATTGTCAATAAAATTCCGCAAATTGACAAATCCCTGCCTAAATTTTCTCTTATTAAATTGGTGGTTTTCAATAATTGTTCCAATCCCTCCAAAGCAAGATGCTCACATTGGACTGGAATTAAAACTTCATCAGCGGCGCAAAGCGCGTTTATTGTCAAAACTCCCAAGCTCGGCGGCGTATCAATAAAAACATAGTCATAATTGTTTTTTATTTCGTCTAAAATATTTTTCAGTTTGAATTCCCTTTCCGGAAGATTAACCAATTCAATTGTGGCGCCAGCCAAATCAGGAGAAGAAGGAATTAAATGGAAATTCAGCGTTGGCCCGTCTTTCAAAATATCTTTTAATTTAACTTTTCCAACTAATGAATGGTAAATTGAAACCGGGATATGATTGGGATTAAAACCTAAACTAAATGTGGCATTTGCCTGCGGGTCCATATCAACCAAAAGCACTTTCTTGCCTGAAGAAACCAAAAAAACCGGCAAATTTGTCGCAACTGACGTTTTACCAACTCCGCCCTTTTGATTACAAATAGCAATTACTCTCGGCATTTTAGAATGTTGAATTATTATCTCTTTTAATTTAAAATAACATATAATTTTACAAAAGAAAAATAACAACTGCCGCTGTGAAGAAATTGTCCCGGCAATCTCAAAATCTTTGATTTTGTTAGGTTGCCGAGGATCCGCGATTTTGTAATCCTGACTGCGTCAGGAACAAAATCGGGAGCAGGCTTTCTCCACACCAAATTTTGCCGCGGTGGCGGAATGGCAGACGCAGTGGACTCAAAATCCACCGATCGCAAGATCATGAGAGTTCGACTCTCTCCCGCGGCACAATAAAAATTCAAAACGCAAAACAAAAAACAGAGATTTGTCCTCTGTTTTTTGAGTTTCTTGCTTTAATTTTGGGTTTTTTTGGTTGGTAAAAATTTATCAACCAAAATAGCAGAAATTAAACCAACAACAAAACCTGCAACAATATCAATCGGCCAATGCACGCCGACAAAAATTCTGCTTGCAGAAATCAAAAGGGCGCAAATCAGGGCGAAACCACCTATTTTTTTGTCTTTTAGAAGAATATAAAAAGCTATTGCCGAGTAAAAAGCAGCGTGGCCTGAAGGGAAAGAAGCTGAATCCGGGCCTGGAATCAATAAATTTATCTGCGAGGAATCAAATGGCCTTGGCCTGTAAAAAAAATAACGGATTATTTCAGTGAATACAAATCTGGAAATAATCGCGCTTAAAAAAGCGCGCCAATAAATAAAAATCTCTTTTTTATACTTGTAAAAAAGAATAATGAGAAGAATAAAAATGAAAATATATTCAAAATAATAAGCAAAAAAAATTCCAAGCGTGTCTAAATAAAAATTATTTTCCGCCAAACCGTTTATCTTAAAAAAAAGAAAAGTATTTGTGTTCATTTGATGTCTTTTTTAACAATTTCAGCTGGCATTGTTATTTTGTTTGGCCAAATTTTTCTTCCGGGATAAATAATGGTGCCGGAACCGGTCTTTACAAAATCCCCGATAACAGCGCCGAATTTTTTTCTTTTGGTGTCAATCAATTCACCCTTTATTTCAGATTTTATATTGTCAAAATCATGCCTCAAATTGGTAATAATCGTGCCACAACCCAAATTACAATTGCCTCCAATCACACTATCGCCTACATAGCTTAAATGAGCAATGTTTGTTTTCTCGTTTATGATTGAATTTTTAATTTCCACTGCTTGGCCTATATGACAGTTATTAAAAATTGCGGTAAACGGCCTGATATAACAATTTGGACCAATGTCGCAATTTTCTCCAATATAAACAGGCCCCTCAATATAAGAACCGTTTTTTATCGTTGTTCTCTTGCCAACAAAAACCCTGCCTTTTATCGTGGCATTTTTTTCAACCCTTCCTTTTATTTCTTTTTTGATTTTTTTCAAAAGAAATTCATTAGCGTCAAGCAAATTCCAAGCATAAGAAATCGGCATCCAATTTTCAGCCAAAACGAAATTTAATTTTTTGTCCTTGATGAAATTTTTAATGTAATCTGTGAATTCATATTCCTCTCTTTCTGATTTTTGGATTTTATATTCAAAAATTGTTTTATCCAAAAAATAAGCTCCGGTATTAACCAAATCGCTTACTTTTTCAGCCGGTTTTTCCTTTATTTCTTTTACAAAGCCATTTTTGACTAAAATCTGCCCAAATCCAAACGGGTCGCTTACCTTTTTTAATAAAATGCTATTTTGTTTTTTTAAAATTTTTTTTAAATCGTTTTTGTTGTATAAATCGTCGCCGTTCAATAAAAGAAATTTGTTTTTAATAAACTTTGAAGCCATCTTTGCCGCATCTCCAGTCCCAAGCTGTTCTTTTTGGACAATATATTTAATTTTTATTTTCTTGTATTTATTTCCGATTTTTTCTTTTATCAGTTCTGCTCTGTGGCCAACAATTATAAAAACCTCTGTAACAATTCCCTGAAGTTGTTCCAGATTATGCTCTAAAATTGTGGTTCCAGCCACTTTTAAAATCGGTTTGGGTGATGTTTCGGTAAGCGGAACCAACCTGGTCCCCTTGCCTGCCGCTAAAATTACTGCTTGCCCCGTTAAAAATTTTTGGTTCATAGATATTTCTGAAATGCCCCCCCCCGCTATTTAAAATTTCAAACGGGGCTTGCATAATAATTTATTATAACACTAAATAAACTTCAAAATCTCTTTAATTGTTTTTTTAGGTTCATGAAAAATGGGCTCTTTTATTAACACAAGATCTTTTCCAACAAACCTTGCTTTGTCTAAATTTTTATCAACCTTAACTTGTCCCAATAATTGCGGCTCTGTTTTTTTATGAATTTTCAATTTATTTTTCAAAATAATTTTGTTGTTGTATAGGACAAAATCCAATTTTTTGCCCAGATATTTTTCAACTTCTTTTGAAAAATCAAGAACAGAAAAGTTATTCGTTTCTCCGAATTTTTCCATTATCGGGCAAATAAACAAAATTTTCGCCGTGGTTTCTTTTATCGCCTCCTTGATTCCCTGCGGCAAAAAACACGCTAAAACGCTTGAATACAAATCTCCTGGACCTAAAATTATCAAATCAGCTTCTTTTGTTCTTTTTAAAACAACGGGGTTGGTTTTAACCATTGGTTTGACAAAAATTCTTTTTATTTTCAAATTGCCATTGTGTTTTTTCGGCACATCTATCTCATCCTCGCCTTTGATTATTTTTCCATTTTCCAATTCGGCAAAAAGATTTGTTTTCTCCAGTATTGCAGGCAAACATTCGCAATTTTCTTTTATTTTCAAAAAATCACTGACATTTTTTATTGCCCTGATAAAATCTTTTTGCCTTAGATATTCCGCCAGAATAAAAAGGTTGCCAAAACTATGTCCTGCGAATTCCCCTGTTTTAAACCTAAAAGCAAATAAATCTTTTATTTCTTGATTTTGCTCGGAAAAAACCAACAAATGGCGTCTTATGTCGCCCATTGGCAATATTCCGTATTCTTTAACCAATTTTCCCGTGGAACCGCCGCTATCAAGCATTGAAGTAATTGAAGTAATCTTAAAAGGATGTTTTTTAAGCTCTGATAAAATAACTTTTGGCATCGCCTTGCCTCCGCCAAAACAAACGATTTTTTTCATATTATTTTAAATTAAATAACTCTGTTGCGTTATTTGTTGTTTTCTCGGCAATTTTATCAAAAGAAACATTTTTGATTTCCGCGATTTTTTCGCAAATATATTTTAAATTCAAGGGCGTATTTCTGTTGCTTTTTAAAGGACATAAATACGGACAATCGGTTTCCAATAAAATTCTATTTAGCGGAGTATTTTTGATAATTTCGCTTAAATCTTTTTTAAAAATAATGCCGTTAAAACCAAGATAAAAACCCATATCTAAAATCTTTTTCGCCTCTTCCAAGTTTCCCGTAAAACAATGGAAAACACCGCGTAGGTTTTCGTAATTTTTTAAAACATCAAAAACATCGGCAAAAGCCAAACGGCAATGAATAATAATCGGCAAATTTAGTTCTTTTGCCAAATCAAGCTGCTGGATAAAAACCTCTTTTTGTTTTTGTTTGAAAACTTCCTTTTTTGCTGTTGTTTTGGGCTTATACCAATAATCCAAACCGATTTCTCCAATAGCAACAACTTTTTCTTTGGAGGCAATTTCTTTGAATTTCTTATAATCAAAAATCAAATCGCTTTCTTTTGAATCAAATTCGTTTTTGTCTATTTTTAATTCAACAACGCCGGTATTAACATATAACGGGTGCAATCCGACTGTAGCGTAAATTCCTTGCTTAAATTTATTGGCATAGTCAATCGCTATTTTAGAAGTATTAAATTCAGTGCCGACATTCAAAAGCCAAATTTCATTCTTTAAACACTTTTCCATCAAATTAACAGCTTCTTTTTTGAAAACATTGAAATTTATATGGGAATGGGTGTCAACAAAAATAGGTTTCATTCCCCTATTTTAACAGAAAAAGCCAGCTCTTTTAAGCTAACCGAACAATAAAACAAGTTTTGTAAAAATCAACTAATTTTATTGAATAAATTCTCTTTTTTCTTGGGATTAAAAACAAGTTTTCCCATTTCTTTTATTTTGAATAAGTTATTTTCTTTAGTTCCCAGCTGGTCAAAAATTTCTTTGCTTTTTTCAGGCATAAAAGGAATCAGCATAAAAGCAATATAATAAATAAAAATTAAGAGATTAAAAATAATTTGGCTTTGCCGAGAGCAACTTTCAGCCCAGGGCTTTTCCTGGTCAATGTATCTGTTCGCAAAATTAACAATTTTTAAAATCTCATCAATGGCTTCGCTAAATTTAAAACTCTCCATATTTTCAGAATAATTTTTAAAAACCTCTTTGGCGAAATCATCAAATTCAAATTTTTCTGTTTTGTTGCAATTTCCCTCGGCAAGTTTTAGGGTTCTTGAAACAAGATTGCCTAAATTTTTTACTAAAACATCGTTAAAATCCGCTTCCAATCTTTTCCAAGATAAATCCGTGTCTTGGCCATAATATAAAGAATGCGCCAAAACAAACCTGGACCCGTCTCTGCCGAATTTTTCCGCCAATTCAAGAGGTTTTATAACATTTCCAATTGTTTTGCTCATTTTTTGTCCGTCAACGGTAAAATAACCATGGGCAAAAAACTTTTTAGGCAGTTCAAAATTCAAAGATTTTAACAATCCCAGCCAAATAGTTGTATGCACCCTGAAAATATCTTTTCCCATAAATTGGATGGCATTTCCCCAAAATTCGGGAATATTTTTCATATCGCCATCCCATCCCAATCCTGTTAAATAATTCAAAAAAGCGTTAATCCAGACATATACCGTGTATTTTTTGTCAAAAGGCAACGGAATTCCCCATTTTACATTTTTTCTGGAAATTGAAATATCTTTAAGCCCGCTTTTATAAAATTCCAAAATTTCATTTCGCCTAAATTCCGGCAATATTTGTATTTCATTGTTTTCCACCATTTTCAACAAATCCTCTTGAAATTCCGTTAATTTAAAAAAATAACTTTCTTCATCCAATAATATAGGTTTCGTTTGATGGTCGGGACATAAGCCATTTACCAAATCAGATTCTTTTTTATATTGTTCGCAACCAATACAATAGTATCCTTTATAAATGTCTTTGTAGATGTAATTTCTTTCTTTTAAATAATTGAGAAAATTTTCAACCGCTTTTATATGCGGCTTTTGAGTTGTCCTAATAAAATTGTCGTAATCAATGCCAAATTTTTCCAAGAATTTCAGGTAAATTTTGGATTTTTCATCGCAAAAAACCTGCGGATTTTTTCCCGCCCTATACGAGCTTAGCACGAATTTCGCCCCTTGTACGTCAAGACCAGTTAAAAAGA
>JAUYFS010000017.1 GCA_030689665.1 bacterium | reverse complement strand
AAATAAAAGCAATTGGTTTGAATGAAAAAGAAATTGAAGAAAAAATTGATTCAGCTTGCGAAAAAAGAGGAAAAGAAGCGATTATTTTGGAAATGAAAAAGGAAATTTTTGATTTGGTTGAAAAAGCTTACAGCCAAAAAGAAGAAAAATTGGGAAAAGAGCAAATGAGGTTTTTGGAAAAAATTCTTTTGCTGCAAATTATTGATTTTCTCTGGACATCTCATTTGGAAGATATGGATTATCTTCGGGAAGTTGTCCGGCTTAGGGCTTACGGCCAACAGGACCCTTTGATAGAATATAAAAAAGAGGGTTATCTTGCTTTTCAGAATTTTTTGGTCTCTTTTGAATCGCAAGTGGCAAGAACTATTTTAAATGTTGAACCAATAAAAAAGGAAAAAGTTGAAGAAAAAAAAATTGAAACTGGAGCTGACGGAGAAAGAATTGGCCGCAACGACCCCTGCCCGTGCGGTTCTGGAAAAAAGTATAAGAGGTGTCATGGAAGATAATTTAATGATAATCTTATGAAAATTGTTATTTGTGGCAGTATGTCTGTCTCAAAACAAATGGTTGAAATAAAGAAATTTCTTGAGAGAAAGGGGCACGAAATTGTGCTTCCAAGAAATACAGAGAGATATGCTTCTAGAGAATTACAGTCAGAAAACAATATGGAAAATAAAATCAAAAAAATTATGGAAAATCAAAATCAATATCTTCATGAGGTCGCTATTACGGCAATTGTTGTCAAAGACGGAAAATTTTTGATTACAAGAAGGTCTCCGACGAAAAGGCGATTTCCGGGAATGTGGACTGTTCCGGGCGGGAAAATGGAAACCAGCGATTATTTAAAATTGCCAAAAGACACGGAATTTTATTGGTATAATGTTTTGGAAAGGACATTAAAAAGAGAAATAAAAGAAGAAGTTGGAATTGATATTGATAATATTGAATATGTAACGAGTTTAGCAACTGTTCACGAAGACATTCAAAATAATTTTTAATGGACTTTGACATGGTTTTTGATTAGTAATAAAATGAATTAATAAATTACTTATGGAAACAACAAAAATTTATTTTGCATTTTTAGCGGTATTTTTTGTTTTTTGCGGATTTCAATTTGCCAATGCCGCCGGAAATGTCGGCGGTTACGCTTGGTCTGAAAATATTGGTTGGATAAGTTTTAATTGCGCCAATAGCAATACCTGCGCTACCTCGAATTACGGGGTAAATATGGACTTAAACAACGGTAAATTTTCCGGCTATGCTTGGTCGGAAAATGTCGGTTGGATTAGTTTTAACGAAAGCGATGAAAAAGTCGGGGTTCCTCCATTAAATGACCCTTGCGGCGACAGTTCTTGTATAGCCAAAGCAACTCCTCCGGGCCAGTTGGGCAGGAACAATGTAAATATTAATGGTTGGTCAAGGGCCTTGAGTCAGGGAGATGGATGGGATGGTTGGTTCAGGTTTGACCACAACAAAACAAATAAAGTATATGTTGATACCAGTGGCGATTTTCACGGCTATGCCTGGGGACATGCGGTTGTTGGTTGGTTAAGTTTTAATTGCGATAATGGGAGCGTTTGCGCTACCTCAAATTACAAGGTTTATATTATTGGGGGATTGCAAAAATCTCCCGAAGTAAAAAATATGCTTGACCCTGACGATGCTGAAAGTTATTGCAATATTGCTCCGGGAAAAGGACTAATAAATTTCCAATGGACCTATACTGATGCTGATAGCGACACCGAGAAAAAATTTGAATTTAAGGTAAATGATATAAATAATCCCGAGGACGGAAACCCTGAGGTGAACAGGACAGTTAGTGGATTAAGCAATCCTTCTGGTTCTGTAAATACCCAAAGTTTAACAATTGACGATAATTTGCCCTACGGGAAACTTTATTATTGGTGGGTAAGGGTTTGGGATTCTACTAACAGAGATTCTGGCTGGGTCGCGGGTCCGACATTTGACACTCCTTTGCACGCCTATCCTTGGCCTGATTTTACTTATTTGCCGGCAGAACCAAGCGTTAATGAAACAGTTAATTTTACTGACACAACGCTAACATATGGCGGAGCAAGCATTGTTTCGCGAAATTGGACATTCCAAGACGGGGACCCTGCTACATCCACAGCTCAAAATCCAGGAAGTCAATTTCTTTCCAAGGGCGACAAGGCAGTCAGTTTAGCGGCAACAGACAACAGCGGTTATGGCTGTACCGGTTCAAAAAATGTTTCAATACAAACAACCTTGCCTGATTGGCGCGAAGTTCCGCCTGCTTCGTATTTATTTAAGGCATTGGCAAGTTTGGCGAGCAAGATTTACTTTTTGAAAGCCAAAGTTTTTTGAAGCAAATAAATGGAATTAAATAATTCTTTAAATAAAATTCAAGGCATTGGCCCGTTGTTTTTGGCAAAACTTCACAGAATGGGGATTCGAAGCATCAAGAATCTCCTTTTTCATTTTCCTCACCGCTATGAAGATTTTTCAAATATTATAAATATTTCAAAGTACAAGCTTAATGAAATTAATTGTTTCAAAGGGGTTATTTCCGGCATTGAAAATAAAAGAACCTTTAGAAAAAGGATGAATTTAACCTATGCCGATATCAGCGACGAAACCGATTCTATGAGAATTGTTTGGTTTAACCAGCCCTATTTGGCGAATACTTTAAAAGAAGACGAGGAATATTTGGTCGCGGGCAAGGTTGTTTTGGGCCCTGACGGTTTATACCTTTCAAATCCGGCTTTTGAAAAAATTTCAAAAAAAGACGACCAAGAACTTATTCACACCGGTCGTTTGGTTCCGGTTTATCCGGAAACCGAAGGGCTTTCCTCAAAATGGTTTCGTTTCATTTTATATCCGTTGTTGAAAGAATTTGCGTCAAAAATAAAAGACCCCTTGCCAAAAGAAATTGTTGAAAATAATGAACTGATGCCTTTTGAAAAAGCGATTTGGGAAATTCATTTTCCAAAGACGCCGGAATTGGCTGAAAAATCGCAAAAAAGGTTTTCTTTCCAAGAATTATTTTTTATCCAATTATTGGTTCTTCAACAAAGGATAAAAATTAACCATCAAAGGGCCTGGCAAATACCCTTTGATTTAAAAATTATAAAAGAATTTACTGAATCATTGCCTTTTATTCTCACTGGCGCGCAGAAAAAATCAATTTGGCATATTTTAAATGATTTGCAAAAGCCGAGACCAATGAATCGGCTTTTGCAAGGAGATGTTGGCTCCGGAAAAACAGTTGTCGCTGAGGCTGCGATTTTAATGACAAAAAAAGCCGGTTTCCAAACAATTTTAATGGTGCCGACAGAGGTTTTAAGCAAACAGCACTTTCAGAAAATAGGCGAAAATTTAAGCAAATTTGGCGTGAATGTGGGTTTGATTACCAGCAAAGAAAACAGAATAACAAAAAATAGAGAAATGGAAAAAATAACCAGAAAAGAATTATTGGAAGCCTTGAAAAGCCAAAAAATCGATTTGATTATTGGAACACACGCCCTTATTCAGGATAATATTATTTTAAACAAGCCGGCATTGGTGATAGTTGATGAACAACATCGTTTTGGCGTGGAACAAAGAGCCCGCCTTTGCCAAAGATACGGAGCGCAAGCGAAATTATTTCCGCATTTGCTTTCAATGACAGCAACGCCAATTCCCAGAACCCTAACCCTTACAATTTATGGCGATTTAGATTTGTCAATTTTAGACGAAATGCCCAAGGGCAGGAAAAAAATCAAAACAGAAATAATTCCGCCAATTCGCAGGCAGGAAGTTTATAAATTTATAAGAGGAACAGTTGAAAAAGGCAAGCAGGTTTTTATTATTTGTCCCAGAATTGAAGCGCCTGAAGAAACCGAAATTTCAAAACTGATTTTAATGGATACAAAATCAGTCAAAAAAGAATTTGAAAGATTGTCAAAAGAAATTTTTCCTGATTTAAATTTGGTTATGCTTCACGGAAAAATGAAACCAAAAGAAAAAGAAGAAATTATGGAAAAATTTAGGAATAAAGAAACTGATATTCTAGTTTCAACTTCTGTTATTGAAGTTGGAATTGATATTCCGAACGCTACTGTGATTGCTATAGAGGGCGCGGACAAATTCGGTTTGGCGCAACTGCACCAATTCAGAGGCAGGGTTGGGCGTTCGGAATATCAATCTTATTGTTTCCTTTTTACTGAATCCAGAGCCAGAAAAACAAACAGCAGATTAAAAGCAATGGTTGATTTGGACGACGGATTTAAACTGGCGGAAAAAGATTTGGAAATCAGGGGACCGGGGAGTTTATTCG
Organism: bacterium; assembly: GCA_030689665.1. Taxonomy (GTDB): domain Bacteria; phylum Patescibacteriota; class Minisyncoccia; order Minisyncoccales; family JAUYFS01; genus JAUYFS01. The sequence continues at coordinate 2,209 of JAUYFS010000017.1, read as the reverse complement.
GTTTGAAACAGTGGGGGATTCCGGACTTAGCGATGAAATCTTTAGGGGATATAAAATTAGTGGAAAAAACGAGAAACCAAGCCAAAGAACTTTTGGAAAAAGACCCGACTTTAAAAAATTACCCCTTATTGCAGCTGGAGGTAAAAAATTTAAAAACAGCAGTGCATTTTGAGTAAATTAGTTTCTGAATTTTGGCGTTGGCCAAAATTCAAGATATTTTCCAAAGAAAAGGCGCAGTTGGGCGTCAAGCGCCGGGAAGGCTGAGAAAAAAATAAAAGTGATTGGCAATAAAAGCCATTGTAAAACCATTATTATTGATTTTGTCCTTGATTTGCTTTTTGGTCTTGGAGGCAATAAAAGGAAATTTACAATAATTGCCGCGACAAGGCCAATCATCGCAATTGTCATTATGTTGCTTGCTATTCTCGGCAAATTATAAGCCAAAACAGAGGAGTTGAATTTTTCGCCGCCCAACAAAAGAGGCATCCATCCAAAAAAGAAAATAATCAGCGAAGCGATTGCCCAGGAGGTATGCCCTTCCATCAGATTCCACAAAAAAATCAGCTTTTTTCCCAAAGCTATTTTTTTATTTTTATAAAAAGCAAAAATTAAAAACGGAATATCAGTACAGCCCCAAGCCCATCTTTGCTGCTGTTTGTATTGGGCTTTTGCGGTTTTGATATAGCTTTTTTCCTGAATAGCGTCCATTGAAACCGGATAAAAAAGCGGTATTACCCTGTAGTTGCCGTTAAAATAAAGAACGCATTTCCAGAAAATTCTGGAATCATCGGGGATAAGATTATTGGGATATTTTACTTTTAATATTGTTGAAAAGGGGATTGAATGCGAAGAAAAAGAAACCAGAGAACTGCGTTTTGTTTGTTGAATCAATTGCCAAAATGTGCCGGAAATTGAAATCACTCTGGAAAAAGCCGGCGCGTCCCAGATATTGTTATTGTAGACGGGAATTGGCTGATAGGTTGCTTGAAGCGGTTTTTTCGCGGTCAGATAATTCCAAGTTAAACAGAGAAAATATTGCGGATACGGCTTGGTATCAACATCAAAATTAGAAACTATAATTTGCTCGTAGGGAATGTTCAGTTTATCAATAATTTTTTCTTTGGCTTCTTTTAACCCCCAAGCATTGTTTGAACCTTTTCCAATCGCTTCATCAGGAAGTCCGAAGGGGTGAAAAGTTGTAAAAAACTTTAAAAATTGTCCCTCATATTTTTTCTGCATTTTTTCAGCCAATACTCTTCTTTCTTCGCCAGCCCTTTCCTCGCAGGCAAAAACTATAATCATTTTGTCTTTCGGGTAAATGCAGTTTTTTAAAGAATCCAAAGTTTCCTCAACAACTTTTTCTCCTTCTTTGTAATTGGGGAGAATAATCAGCTGATAAATATCTTTCCAGTTTTTTACGGGAATTGAATAATTTTTGAGTTCATTTAATTTTTTGGTCCAGTCGTCGTTAAGCGATTTTTTAAATCTTTTGTAGGCGTTGATTTTAAAAATAATGAAATAAAAAGAGCGGAAAAACCAGTACAAATCAAAAATAATGATAAAAATTGCCACAGAAACAGGAAAAAATTTTGAAGCCGCGAAAAGCAGGATTAAAATTCCAAAACTTAAACTGGCTGGCAGTAATTCCAGCATTCTGTAAAGTTTTCGTTCTTTTGGGTCTTCTAAATCAGAAAATTTGCTTATATCAAAATAATTCATTGCTTTAATGTGATTTTAGTATTTCATATTTTTCCAAAGCCACTAATTTTATTTTAAATTAAAAAATTACTAATTAAAATCAAACCCTGATTTTTTTTCTAACCAATCAACCTTTCCATTTTTTCTTTGCTTTTGTGGAGCAAGCGAATTGCAACTTTTTTAAACCCTTAATTTCAACAACGCACATTTTACAATGGTTTGATGGTTTTAAATCAGGATGATAACAGAGATTGGGGATTGGAATGTTGTTTTCCAAAGCTGTTTCTAAAATCGTTTTTCCAGTTGCGGTTTCAACTATTTTTCCATTTATTTTAATTTTCATAAGCTGATATTCTTTTATACTAACAAATTATGCCCTTTTAGCCAAAAAATCCCGATTTGTCGGGATTTTTTGGCTAAAAAAAGAGAATTATTTTCCAAAGCCAAATTTTTTTATTTCATTAACAGTATTCATATTTTTTCAACTGGCGGTGTGTATTTGAAAATATCC
>JAUYFS010000005.1 GCA_030689665.1 bacterium | reverse complement strand
TTTATGAAAAGGAATCACAATCACAAACGCCAGATCAATTTTGCCATCCTTGAAAATAGATGCCGGCAATAATTTATAAGGCCAATCAGGAGCTGAATAAAGAATCATTTCCGTTTCCTCTTTTATTTCTTCGCATAATCTGCGAAAAAATGCTCCTGTATACCTGACATCCAAATCGGGGTGCTCATGATTAAGAATAAAATCCCCCAATTCCATTCCGCCACCAGGCAGTTCTTTTTTCCCGGAAAGGTCCTGCCCATAAAGAGAACCCTTTTCTTTCCTTTCACGCAGTAGGATTCTTCTTGGCATACCAGCGGAACCTTCATCAATGATTGCCGCGAAAACTCCAATTCCAGTTGCCCCTGCTCTTCCTTTTTCCAGATTTTTCTGGAAATTCAGGATAAGTTGGTCAATTACTTCTTTTGTAATTTCTACAGTCATCTAATTCTCTCCCGGAAGATTGGATTGTCAAATCAACCCTCCTTGACAGGAATTATAAAATAATTTGGCGGCAAAGTCAAATACAAAAAGCAAGAATAAATCCCAATAACCAAATCCCAATGACCAACAAAGCCCTAAACCCTAATGCCCAACCATTTCTTTTTGGAGCTTAGGACTTGGGATTTTGTTGGGTATTGGTCATTGAGGCTTGAGGTTTTCTGCTTTATGTTGCTTCGGAATTTTCAGCTCGTTTATCAATAAAAATTATGAAAAGCGTTAAAATTATAAGCGCGAAACCAAACCACTGAAAAATAGTTGAAAAATGGAAATATTTAAGCAAAAATCCGCCGAGCAAAGAACCAATGGAAACGCTGAATGTCGTAATAAAAGTATCAATGGCGCTGATTTCTTGAGAAAATCTCTTGAATTTTTTGACAAAAAACCCGCTTTTGCCAGAACCAATCATTAAAGCGCCCGAGCCCTTGATAATTTCCAAAGCCATCAGCGAAGTAAAGTCAAAAAACCTGAATCCCAGTCCAAGAATAAGAGTCATCAGTCCCTTGATAAAAGTCCCCTGCAATATATTTGTTCTGCTTTTTTGTTTGCCGATAATTTTTATAATCCACCAAGAAACCGGAATAAAAATCAAAGAATTCAAAGAAACAAAAAGTAAAATTTTATCTTGCTGCCAATTTAAAATATTTTTTACGAACAAAATAAAAAATGCCCTGTAAAAACCGGTTAAAAACATTACCAAAAAAACAAGAATAACCATAATCAATATCTTTTTTTCAGCCAATTTTCTGAAAATGGAAAAATAATCGCTTTTTATTTTTGAAAAATCTTCAATTTCGGATTGTTTGGAAACATTAAAATTTTTAAGGTATTTATACGAATAAATAATGTTTAAAAAATGGATTAAAAAACTGAAAACAAAAACTCCAAAAAATCCGAATTTCCAAATTAGAACCGCCCCAACCACAGGACCCAAAACATCGGCATAAGTAGGGACTGAATAAAACCAGCCAAAAGATTTATCCGGTTTTTTAGCGAGACAAACCAAAAGGTTTCTGGAACCGACAAAAAACAAGGAAGCTGAAATTCCCAAAATAATCTGAAATAAATAAAAAGCAAAAAGATTAACATTTAATGTCATTGCCACCGAATAAAAGAAATATCCGGCAGCTCCTAAAATAATCAAAATGAAAGAATTGAAGCGAGAACAAAGAAAGGCGCTGATTGGAGCAAAAAGAGCTATTGGCAAATAAATCAGCAAGTAGGTGTAGCCGACTTGCTGAAAAGAAAGTCCCTTAAAAACCAAAAATAGCGGGAAATAAAGAGAAAAAAGTTTATAACCAAAGGATAATAAAAAATGAGAAAAAGAAAGATTTTTGGCAATCGGTTCAATGTCAAAAAAACGATTCTTAAAATTTTGGATTATTTCCATAGATTATTGGTAAGAAATCTGAGCATTGTTTACATTCAGAAGGAACAGGTGCCTGTTTGAAGGAACCGCTTGTCGGTTCGCTCCAGTCCCGCAACTCTTCGCGAAGCCGAAGGCTGAGCGATAAGAGTTGACGCAATCCCGCTTATCTCCGAATGAAGATTGGTGATGTCTTCATCGCGAAGAGTACGGGATCCTCGCCAATCTTACCTCAGGCTTTGCCCTTCGGAGATTGGCGGGACGGCTCGCCGCAGCTTGACTCTCGGCGCCAAAACTTTTGCTTCGCAAAAGACCAATCTTTTGACGCCTCCGAGACATTCCCTCAAACAGGCACCTGTTCCTTCATTCACAGCCAATCATCAGCCAGCGTCTTTGTTTAAGAAAAGTGTCTCGCAAGCCGAGCGAGCATGGTCTCCGACCGCCGAAGAAGTGTCGGAGGAGCGAGGATGAGAGTCAAGCGGCAATTTCCTCGCTGGGGAAATTGACCGCGTCTTTTCGAAAATAAAGCCGCTGGCTGATAAAGCGTAAACAACGCTATGAATTCTTACAGATTATTTTTTCTTTTTTCCCAACGCCAAAATTGTTTTTATCACGGTATCAGGGTTTAAAGAAATTGATTCAATCCCCTCTTTGACTAAAAATTCGGCAAATTCCGGAAAATCAGAAGGCGCCTGGCCGCATATTCCGCAATATTTTTTCTTTTCGCGGCAAATTTTTATTACCCTAGACAAACACTCCTTTACCGCTTCATTGCGTTCATCTGTTATTTTTTGGATATATGCGTTGTCCCTGTCAACTCCCATCACAAGTTGGGTCAAGTCATTAGAACCAATGCTCATTCCGTCAAAAATTTCCAAAAATTTCTCGGCTAAAATAACATTTGAAGGAATTTCGCACATTACATAAACTTTTAATCCGTCATTTTTATTTTTCAAGCCGCTCTTTTGGATTAAATCCATTACTTTTTTTCCTTCTTCAGGAGTTCTGCAAAACGGAACCATAACTGAAACATTTTTCAAGCCAAAAATTTCCCTGGTTCTTTTTATCGCCTCGCATTCCATTAAAAATGCTTGCTTGAAATTAGGGTCATAATATCTGGAAGCGCCCCTCCAGCCCATCATTGGATTTTCTTCTTTTGGTTCGTATAAATAACCTCCGATTAAATTTCTGTATTCATTGGTTTTAAAATCGGAAAACCTGACAATAACCGGTTTGGGCCAAAAAGCAGCGGCAATTTGGGAAATTCCTTCTGCTAATTCTTTAATAAAAAAATCTTTTTTGTTTTTATGTTCAATGGTAATTTCTTCTATTTTCTTTTTTAGCTTATTGTCTTTTAATTTATCAAAATTCAGCAATGCCATCGGATGAATTCTTATTTTCTCATTAATAATAAATTCTTCCCTTGCCAAACCAACCCCCTCAACAGGCAAAAATGATGACTTAAAAGCGATTTCCGGAGTCCCGACATTGACCATTATTTTTGTTTTTAATTTAGGCAATTTTTCCACATCATAGCGCTGTATTTTATAATCAATTTTACCTTCAAAAACCCTGCCGCTTAACCCTTGCGAACAATCAACAGTAATAATTCTTCCGTTTTTTAATTTTTTCGTGGCATTTCTTGAGCCAACAATACAGGGAAGCCCCAATTCCCTGCTAATAATTGCGGCGTGGGCTGTTTTTCCCCCTTCATCGGTAATAATTGCCGAGGCCATTCTCATAATAGGAACCCAATCAGGGTCAGTCATTCTTGTTACCAGAACTTCTCCTTTTTGAAATTCTGAGATTTTGGAAATGTCGTTGATTATTCTTACCTTCCCGGAACCAATTTTGTTTCCAACAGCAATGCCGGTTAAAATCGGTTCTTGGCTGGTTTTTACCAAATATTCTTCATAAAAATGATTTTGTTTTAATGAATGAACAGTTTCTGGCCTTGATTGGACAATATATAATTCTCCGGTTTGCCCGTCTTTCGCCCACTCAATGTCCTGCGGAAATTTATAATAATCTTCAATGATACAAGCCCATTTTGCCAAGATTAAAACCTCCTCGTCAGTTAAAGAAAACCTAAATTGGTCTTTTTGCGAAACACTGGTTTCTTTTAATCCAAAGGGTTCTTTATAAATATATTTTTTATTTTTTCTGCCTAAATTTTTTACAATAATCGGCTTAAACCCGCTTTTCAGGGTTGGTTTAAAAACGTAAAATTGGTCTGGAGTTATTTTGCCCTTAACAATCATTTCGCCAACGCCGAAAATTGAATTTATAAGAACAACATTTTGAAATCCGGTTTCCGTGTCCAGGGTAAAAATTACGCCCGCGGAACCGACATCAGACCTTATCATTTTTTGAACGCCAACAGACAGGGCGATTTTAAAATGATTGAATTTTTTTTCTTCCCTATAGGCAATTGCCCTATCGTTAAATAATGATGCAAGACATTGTTTTGTCGCGTAAAGCAGGTTTTTCTCCTTTTTTATATTAAGAAAAGTTTCATGCTGGCCGGCAAAACTGGCTGTCGGCAAATCCTCGGCAGTTGCCGAAGAACGCACTGCGACGCTGATATTTTCCGTTCCGTATTCTTTAGAAATTTTTCGATAAAAACTGACGATTTCTTTTTTCAGGTCTTCGGGAAAATCTGATTTTAAAATCAATTCTCTTGATTTTTTTCCGGTTTTTTCCAAACTTTTGATGCTGTCAGGATTAAAATCATTAAAAATTTTTTTCAGCTCCTTATCTATTTTGTTGTACTTCAAATAATACCAATAAGCGCTGGAAGTTAAAGCAAAACCATTTGGAATATTAACCCCTTTCCTTTTTAGATTGGAGTACATTTCTCCTAAAGAAGCGTTTTTCCCCCCAACCAAGGCAACATCTTTTTTCGTTATTTCTTTAAACCAAAGAATATTCTTTTTTGATTTTATTTTCATAGTTTTTACCCTCCCAAATTTTTGGCTTTTTGAAAAACAAACCAAGGAAGTTTTAATTTTTATTTAATTACGATGCTATTATTTAAAATCATCTGCCATCCAAAAACTTAGGAAGGTGAATTTTTGTTTATAATAATATTCAAAGCAGCCATTGACCTCTTTAAATCAGAATAATTTGGAATTTTGTTTTTTTCAAGCAATTCCACGGCTTTTTTACTTAAATTGCCGCCCAAAAAACAGGCAACAATCGCTTTTTTAGGGAAAAGTTTTTTAGCGTTTATGACCATTTTCGCGTTTTCAATCGGATTTGTGGTGAACTGAACCGTCTGGATAACGATTATTCCTCCAATTTCTTCTTTTTTCAATTCCGATAAAATAGCTTCTTTATATTTTTCACTGCTCGCGTCGCCTATCAAATCAATCAAATTGCCTGTTTCCACTCCAAAATTTTGCGCATAATCAGTAGCCAAAACTCCGGCTCCTCCGGCATTGGTAATAATGGAAATTTTATTTTTTATCCGCGGCTGCCAGCTTAAAATTTTCGCAAAATCAAAAACTTCTTCAAGCGTATCTGCTTGCAACAAACCAAACTGAGAACAAGCGCCTGAAAAAATTTCATAAGAACCGGCCAAAGAAGCTGTATGCGATTTTGCCGCTGTTTTTCCTTTTTGAGTCCTGCCGCCTTTCAAAATTATTATCGGTTTTTTGGCTGAAATTCTTTTCGCTATTTTGAAAAATTCCCTCGCTTTTTTGATTCCTTCAAGATATATAATAATTGTTTTTGTTTCTTTGTCTTTTTCCAAAAATTCCAAAAATTCGTTGAGATTGACATCCATTTCGTTTCCATAAGAAACAATCGTTGAAAAACCGAGATTTTCAGAATTTGATTTATCAATAATTGCGTCTATTAAAGCTCCTGATTGCGACAAAAAAGCAATATTTCCCTCTCTTGGAGTAATCGGCGCAAAAGTGGCGTTTAATTTTAAGGAAGGACGAATAATTCCAAGACAATTAGGACCAATCACTCTGATTTTTTTGTTTTTGAGTATTTCTTGGATTTTTTGTTCTAAAATTTCTCCGGGTTTTCCTGTTTCGCCAAAACCGGAAGAAATAATTATCACTTCCTTGACGCCTTTTTGAACGCAATCATTTAAAACTTCGGGAACAATTTTGGCGTTTATTGCTATAATTGCCAAATCAATTTTATTTTTCACCTCGCTGACTTTGTTGAAGGTTTTTAATTCCAGAATTTTTTTCTGAAAAGGATTTATAAAATAAATTTTTCTTTTGTTTTTTCCTTCCAGAAGATTTCGCGCCAATCCCAAACCCACAGAACCTGGCTTATTGTTGGCTCCGATAAGAGCAATTGATTTTGGGTTTAAATTTATCATTGGATTAAACAATTATTTTTACATCCACAATATTTATTTCTTTTCCTTGAACCATTACAGGATTCAGGTCAATTTCTTTGATGTTTTTTTCTTGGGAAATTATGTCTGAAATTTTTACCAAAATTTCAGCCAAATTTCCGATATCAACCGCTTTTTTGCCGCGAAATCCGGTAAGAATTTTATAGCCCTTAATTTCCTTTATCATTTTTTCCGCTTCAATTTTATTTATCGGCGCCAATCTGAAAACAATGTCTTTGTAAATTTCGGCAAAAACTCCGCCAATTCCAAACATTATAACCGGCCCGAAAATTTCATCTTTTTTGGCGCCGATTATCAATTCAATCCCTTGAGCCATTTTTTGAACCAAAATTCCCTCAAAACCTGATTTTATTTCCTTTTTGCCGCTGATTGCTTCCAATATTTGCCAAGATTTTTTCAATTCTTCCTCGTTTTTTATGTTCAAAAGAAACGCTTGCTCTTCTGTTTTATGAATTAAATTTTTTGAAACAATTTTTAAGGCAACTGGAAATCCGTTTTTCACGGCAAAATCAGCCGCTTCGTCAAAATAAAAAGCCAATCTTTGATTGACTAACGGAATATTATAAGAATCTAAAAGTTTTTTGCTCTCCAAAAAAGACAACATATTTTTACAAATTTTTTCCTAATAAATCGGCAAACTCAGCCAAACGGCAAGCATAAGCCCACTCGTTGTCATACCAAGCGCAAATTTTTACCAAATTTCCATTAACACGGGTAAGTTTTGAATCAAAAATAGCGGAAAATTCATTGGCTTTAAAATCAGACGACACCAATTCTTCTTTTTCAAAAGCCAGAATCCCTTTTAATTCTTTGTTTTGCGATTCTTTCTCAAAAACCGAATTTATTTCTTCCGCGCTTGTTTCTTTTCCAACAACGCAAATTAAATCAACAATTGAAACAACCGAGGTTGGAATTCTAATCGCGATTCCGTCCATTTTTCCTTTCAATTCCGGAATGATTTTCCCGATTGTTTTTGCGGCTCCTGTTGTTGTCGGAATCATATTCAAAGCAGCTGCCCTTGCCCTTCTCAAATCATCGTGCGGCAAATCCAAAATTCTCTGGTCATTGGTATAACTGTGGATTGTGGTCATAAAACCGTTTTCAATCGTAAAATTGTCGTTTAAAACTTTTGCTATTGGCGCCAAACAATTAGTGGTGCAAGAACCCATATCAACAATCCTGTCTTTTTCAAAATCAATTTTTTTGTCATTAACGCCCAGAATAAAAGACGGAATGTTCTCGCTTTTGGCCGGCGCTGAGATGACAACTCTTTTTGCGCCTGCTTTTAAGTGTTTTTCAGAACCCTCGTAATCGGTGAAAACTCCGGAACACTCCAAAACCACATCTATTTTCAAATCTTTCCAGGGTAATTTTTCCGGGTCTTTTTCCGAGAAAACTTTGATTTTTTTATTGCCAACCATTAAAAAATCATCTCCAAAACTTATCTCTTTGCTGTAAATTCCGTAATTTGAATCGTATTTAAGCAAATGAGCCAAAGTTTTGGCAGTCGTCAAATCATTAACAGCAACAACCTCCAAATTTTTATAATTTTTGTCCAAAATATGCCTTAAGGTTAATCTGCCGATTCTTCCAAATCCATTTATAGCAATTTTGGTCATAATTTTTGTTTTAATCTTGCCCTGCTAAATTTTTATTCATTCCTATCCGGACAAAAATTTAGGCGGGTTATTTAATTCCCAATTCTTTGACAA
>JAUYFS010000033.1 GCA_030689665.1 bacterium | reverse complement strand
AAATCCTGCGGATTTTTGCCCGCCCTTTCCGCGCTTTGCTCGATTTTCGCCCCGTGTTCGTCAAGTCCAGTTAAAAAGAAAACTTTTTTACCCGACAAGCGAAAATACCTTGTTAGAATATCGGCGATTAAGGTAGTGTATGTATGCCCCAGGTGCGGCTCGTCATTTACATAATAAATAGGAGTAGTTATAAGAATTTTTTCCTTTGGCATAAAATTTAGTCCTCGTCTGAATTTTCTTTTTTCCGCATTTCAAGAAAGTCCTTGCTGAATTCAAAAATAATGGCAGCCAGAGGCAAACAAAGAATTACGCCTAAAAACCCGGCAATTTTTGCGCCAACAACCAAAGAAATAAGCACAATTACTGCTGACAAGTCAAAAAATCTTTTGGATAAATAAGGCGTTATTATGGTGTTTTCTATTTGTTGAATTAAAGCAACTCCGATTAAAATAAATACTGCTCTGTAAATATTGTCTATGGCAACCAAAAAGAAAACCAGCAAACCAGTGGCTAAGGGCCCGATTATCGGAATAAAGTTAGACAAACCGGCCAATAATCCCAAAGAAACCGGATATTTAACATTAAAATAATAAAAAAGCAAAATAGAGGCAACCCCGACAAAAATAGAAGCGATTATTCTGCTTAAAAACCAGCCGCTAACTTTTTGCTCTGACCGCTGCCATAAACTAGTTATATAATCCTCATATTTTTTCGGAAAAATAAACTTTAGCGCGGCTAAAACGCTTTTTTCTTCCAAAGAAAGGAAAATTGCGATTGAAATGATAAGAATTGTTGAGGTTATCCCGCCAAAAATTGAAAATAATGAATTTAGAACGCTGGCTGACATTTCCGACAAAGCGCTGCCCAAAGTTTTTGAAAAAGTGTCTATATTTTCAAACGCCTTAACTCCTAAAAGTTTCAATGATGGGGATACCTTTTCAAAATAATACGGAAAAAGCTGGACAAATTGGTCGGTTTCATTGATAAGAATCGGAGCGAGAAAATAAATCGCAACTGCCAAAATTCCAAAAACAGAAACATAAACTAAAATCACCCCCAAAATTCTTGGGATTTTATATTTTTGAAGAAAATCTATTATTGGGTCAAATAAAATAGAAATAATCAAAGCAAAAACAAAGGACAAAAGAATGTCTCTGATAAAATAAACAAAATAAAATATTAAAACCGCGACCGCGATTTTAAAAAGCGCTGACCAGGAAATTTCAAATGCTTTTTTGGGGTTTTGTTCGCTCATAAAATTTTAAATTAAATTTTTAGAAAAGAGACCTTTTTAATTTTGTGAGGACCGATAATTGCTAAATTCAATTTTTCTGGACAAAAAATGTCATTAGCAACCCTCTTTATATCCATTTTACTGACTTTATCAATTTTTTTAAACCTTTCTTCCAAAGAAACTATTTTATTCGTTAAAACTTCCTGCATCCCGAAAAAAAGCGCTTTAGCGTCAGTGCTTTCCATTCCTATGGTTGAAATTCCTTTTATATACTCTTTGGCTTTTTTTAACTCATCATCAGGAACTATTTCTTCTTTTAATTTTTTGTAATTTTCCAGTATTATTTTTGCTGTTTTTTCTAAATTATTATGAGCCACGCCAGCTTGAGTAAATAAGCTTCCTGTATCCAAATACTTTGAAGTTGCGGTTCTCACATAATAAGCTAAACCCCTTTTTTCTCTAATTTCCAAGAAAAGCCGAGAGCTCATATTTCCTCCTAAAATCACGGACATAACATCCAGCACATATCTGTCCTTGTGAAATAAATCATAGGTTTTCACCCCCAAACAAAGATGAGTTTGGTCGGTTTCCTTGAAATTTATGAAAGATTCTGGTTTTTTCTGGATTTCTTTGATTTTTATTGGATTATTTATTTTTTTTCGGCCAATCTTTAAAAAATATCTTTTAACTAGTTTCCACGCTTCTTCTTTTTTAAAATTACCGCTTATTACAATTACCAAATTTTCAGACGAATAATAATTTTGATAATAATCAACCATTTGTTGAATTTTCATTTTCTTTATAATTTCTTCTTTTCCCAACCCCAATCTTCCCAATGGTTGTTCGCCATAAAGCAACTTTTCCCACAAATCGGAAATAAAACTCATCGGCGTGTCCAAATACATTTTAATCTCTTCTAATATAACTCCTTTTTCTCTTTCAAGGTCTTCTTCTTTAAGCAAGGGGCTAATAATCAACTCGGAAACCCAATCAATTGCTGTTTCAATATGAGATTTATCAACTTTAGCATGAAAGCCGGTAATTTCTTTATCCGTAAAAGCATTGTAATCACCTCCTATTTTATCCAAAACTTCAATAAGTTCTAGCGGCGTTTTTCTTTTTTCAGTTCCCTTAAAAACCATATGCTCCAAAAAATGGGAAACGCCGTTGTTTTTTTCTGTTTCATATCGCGAACCAATTCGTACCAAACCCAAAACAGTCACGCTATTAACATTTTTATCAGGCACAAGAATTAATCTTACCTTGTTTGGCAGTTTTATTTTTTCAAAAAACATAATAATCGCCTTTTAATCGTTTAGATATTTTTGTATTTTTTCCGGAAGTTCGCTGATTTTTACTCTTTCTTCCTGTTTCATTGTATCCCTGTCCCTTACTGTTACCGTATCGTCTTCTAGGGTATCAAAATCAATGGTTACGCAGTATGGGGTACCAATTTCATCCTGTCTTCTGTAGCGACGGCCAATTGAACCTGTTTCGTCGTATTGAACAACAAAATAATTTCTCAATAAATCATAAACTTGCTCTGATTTTTTCGTTATTTCTTTTTTGTTTTTAACCAGCGGCAAAACCGCGACAGTAATCGGAGCTAATTTTTTGTGAAGCTTCAAAACAACCTCTGCTTCTTGTTTAGTATTGCTTTTTTCTCCCGCCCTACCGCCGCTTATTTCGCTGTAAGCGTCAGCTAAAATCGTTAAAAACAATCTGTCTATGCCTATGGTTGGTTCAATGACATACGGGAAAAATTCTTTTCCCCCTTCTTCTTCAAGATATTTTAAACTTTCTCCTGAAAATTCAGAATGCTGTTTTAAATCAAAATCAGTTCTATTAGCAACTCCTGCCAACTCAGACCAGCCAAAAGGAAAATTATATTCAATATCAGTTGTTCTTTTTGAATAATGCGCCAAATCCTCTTTTTTGTGCTCTTTTTCCCTAAGATTCCCCTTTTTAACGCCTAGCTTCAAAATAAAATCATTCCATTCTTTAAACCACAAATCAAAGAACTTTTCGTCGTCTTTCGGGTTTGTGAAATATTCAATTTCCGCGATTTCAAATTCTCTGGAACGGAAAATAAAATTGCCGGTGTTTATTTCGTTTCTGAAAGATTTTCCGATTTGAGCAATGCCAAAAGGAAGTTTCATTCTTGAAGAATTCAAAACATTTTTGAAGTTAGTGAACATTGACTGCGCTGTTTCTGGCCTTAAATAAGCTCGGGACGCATCATCCTCAATCGCGCCAACAAATGTTTTAAGCATCAAATTAAATTTTCTCGGAATTTCTTTTATAATTTCGCCGCACTCCGGACACTTGCGCCAATTTTTTTCAAATTCTTTTCCTTTTAATTCTTCCATGTGGTCAAATCTAAATCTTTTTTTGCATTTTTTGCACTCAACCAATTCATCGGCAAATCCAGCGCTCAAATGGCCTGATGCCTGCCAAACTTTTGTGTTCATTATCACGCTGCCGTCAATTAAAACAATGTCTTTTCTTTTTTGCACAAAATTTTCCAGCCAAAGTTTTTTTATGTTGTTTTTTAGCAATGAACCCAAAGGCCCGTAATCCCAAAAACCTTCAATGCCCCCATAAATTTCCGACGAAGGAAAAATAAATCCCCTTCTTTTGGATAATGAAATTATTTTTTGCATTGTATTGTTGTCCATAATTAAAAATTAAATTTATTCAGCTTGCGTATCCAAAACCACATCGCCTAATTTTTCTTCAACGCGGGAACCTGTAAACTGGTCATCTCCATCAACACTTAAGCCTCCAAGAATAGAAATGAGCGGCATATCCAAATCCGGCTTAATTCTGACCTGAAAAGCTATTTCCGGCCCCTTTGTTAAAACTCCTTTTCCGATTCCCATATCGCCAATGTCCCAAATCATTTCTCTGCTTTTTTGGTCAAAAACCAATTTTGAATCGCTTGGAGAAATCTGGCCCGTTAAATCAATATACCTCGGCAAAACAGCCCTAAGTTTAACATTTTTCATTGCATTAAAATAATTTTTTACATTTAAAACAACAGTTAAGGTAGAATATTCTCCAACCTGAGGCGGATAAGGTCCGCTGTTGTTAAAATAAGCGTTATCGCTGGATAAAACCTGAGAACTAATTGCCAGTTTAGAAACCACCTTGCTGCTGAATTCTTCATTTGTCTGCCCAACGCTGATTTTGCTTCTTATAATTTGGTTAAATCCTGCGTTGTTTGCCAAAGGCCAATCGTCTTTTAATTCCACCCAAAATTCCGCCTTGCCTTCCTGATTAACATCCAAAAATTGCAGGTTTTCTGATTCCCTTTTACTCCAAATTATGAAATTATCGCCGGAATTATATTTTCCTGTGTCTGATTTTAAAGTGTCTAAATCAAAAACATTTCCATCCAATTTAACAAGCATTGACAAATCCTCCAGCGCCTCGCCTCCGACATTTCTAAAAAATATCTCATAATGGAGCAATTCTCCGTCTCGCGGATTATATTGCGGAGAATTGTTGATAAATTGCGTAATATAAATAGACGCTTCTGTTAAAAATGTCGCTTTTGAGGTTTCTTTTAAAAGAATATATTTATCGTTTTTCCAAAATCCGAGTTTTGCCTTAAATAATTTACTGTCTCCCGCGCTGCCGGAAACTTGCCCTTTTATGCTGATTCTTCCGCCCTCTACTTTGTTTAAAATCGGAACAGCCCACTCATCATTTTCAATACTTAGCGGTTGGCCTTCTAAAAATTGGAATCCAGCCGGATACTCCAATTTAATTCTCAAATCAGATAAAGGATAATCAATGTTTGAAAAATAATTTATGGAAAAATTAAGCGGTTTTTCATTCATTGCCTTTGAGGGCAAATCAAAATCAAAGGTTATGGGCATTGAATCAATTTTAGTTGATAAACTTGTTTTGACCTGATAATTTGCATTTAAATCCTTGGGATTAAAACCAATGGTCGCATACGCTGTGTGGATTGAATCCTGGGTGCCGAAAATTCGCGCTCTGTAGCGGATAAATTTTTCTTCGCCCGGATAAAGGTCTTCAAGGTCTTTTACCACTCTTAAGGAATTTTGGTTTTCTTCTTCAGAGACAATTGCTTGGTCGGGAAATTGAAAATTAAAATTCAAATTCTCCAAACGAAAATTTCCATTGTTTTTGTATTTAATCGTGTATTCAAATTCTTCGCCGGCAGCGATTTTTTCCGGTCCCAAAATTTCAACTTTCAAAACTTCTTTTGAATAAATCGTTTTTTGATAAAACCAATAGCCGGCAATACTGCCGCCAATAATCACAACCAGCGCTAAAATTTTAAGAGTTTTGCTTATATCCATATTATTTTTACCTTCCCATGTTTTTGGGTTGTTTAAAAAGTTGCTGAATTATTAATTTTTATTTAACTGATTTATTTTATTACGTCCAACCAGCCAAGTCAAAAACTTGGAGCGGTTCACCCTCCTAAATTTTTGGCTTGTTTGATAATAGATTGTTGAAATATTAATATCACCCATTTATTTAAATTATCGCTGTCAATTCTAATTATTTTAGCCAAAAATTTGGGAGGGTAAATTTAACCTATCTAGGGTTTTTTATCAAATTGATTTAATAACCTATTAAAAAACCGTATAAAAATTGAACAATCGGAAATATCAAAGGAAAAAGGAAAAAAATGAAAAAAATTAAAAATATGATTCCAAATTGGGAAAAAATCATCCTTGTTTTTTCTTCTATTGCCGGAAACAAACCGAAAAGAATGTGCGAACCGTCTAATGGCGGAATTGGCATCAAATTGAAAATAGCCAGCATCAAATTAACCTGGACAATAAAAGCGAAAATCATTATCAATGGCGAAGAAACAAAAGCGCCAAGAAAACGAACCAGCAAGGCGAAAAAAATCGCCACGAAAATATTTGACAGCGGGCCTGCTAAGGCCACTTTTGCCGGGCCAAATCGTTGGTCTTTTAAATTGTAGGGATTTATCGGAACCGGCTTTGCCCAACCAACCAAAATCGGGCTGCTGGTTAAAAAAAGAATTAGGGGCAAAATAATAGAGCCCAAGGGGTCTAAATGTTTTATTGGATTCAAGGTCAAGCGGCCGGCATAACGAGCTGTGGGGTCGCCCAAATAATCCGCCATTAAGCCGTGGGAAACTTCATGGATAACAACCGAAAAAAGCAAAATTAAAATAGCGATTAAAAAATTCATTTGATTTATAAATTATTTTGTGGTATTGTTATTTCATTATAGATAATTTGGCGTAATAAATAAAATAAAAATATGGCAAGGGTTTGCGAAATTTGCGGGAAAAAATCCCAAAAAGTCATAAGATACAAAAAATCAAGAAGTAAAATAAATCCGACTGCTACTGCAAGGCAAAAACCAAACCTTCAGTTTTTTAAAATGGCTGACGGAAGAAAAGTGAAAGCCTGTACTAAGTGCATAAAAACTATGACCAGAAAAGGTTTGTAATTTTTGAGGATTTTAAAACCAAAACCCCGCAAATGCGGGGTTTTGGTTTTAAATCAAAAAATTCACAACATCGCCATCTTTAACAATGTACTCCTTGCCTTCTGATTTTATCAAACCAAGTTCTCTGGCTTTTGGCCAAGAACCGATTTCCAAAAGCTTGTCCCAAAGAATTATTTCTGCCCTTATAAAGTTGTTCTCAAAATCGCTGTGGATTGCCCCGCCCGCTTTTTGCGCGGTTGTTCCCCTTTTTATCTCCCAGGCCCTTGATTCATCTTCGCCGGTTGTAAAAAAAACAATCAAATCAAGAAGTTCAAAAGACGCTTTTATCAAATTGTTCAAATTGGAGTTTATCCCAAAATCAGAAACTTCTTCAGCTGTCATATTCATAATGTCTTCTTCAATTTTCACGTCAATCGGAATATACTTTTTATTTTTCAATTCTTCAGGAACAATAAAATTTTCTCCGGAAAAATTATAAACATAGAGAAACGGCTTTAAGGTTAAAAGGTTTAAATTTTTTATTGATTTTTTGTCTTCAAAAGAAATTTCGCAATCATTTGCCAGTTTCCCCTGGTCAAGATGTTTTTTAATTTTATCCAAAATCTCTTTTTCTCTCATCGCTTCTTTGTTTTGCTGTCTCATTTCTTTTCCCAATTTCTCAGAATATTTTTCAATTGTTTCCAAATCAGCCAAAATCAATTCCGTATTTATAACTTCAATGTCCCGCAAGGGGTCAATATTGCCGTCAACATGAATAATGTCTTTTCCTTCAAAAACCCGCGCAATCTGGACAATCGCGTCAACTTCCCTTATATGGGACAAAAATTTATTTCCCAAACCCTGTCCCTTGCTCGCGCCTTTTACCAAACCGGCAATATCAACAAATTCAATCACAGCCGGAATTTTCTTTTTTGAATTGAATTTTTCCGACAATTTATCCAAGCGCTCGTCCAAAACTTCAACAATTCCAACATTAGGGTCAATAGTGCAAAAAGGATAATTAGCAATATCCACGCTTTTTTTGGTTAGCGCCTTAAAAAGAGTTGATTTTCCGACATTGGGCAAACCGACAATTCCGATTTTTAGCATAATATGGCTGAATCAATTTTAGAAACAATTGGCTATGGTTTTAAGCAATCTTTTATCAAAAACATCGGGCAAAATTCTTTTTTTGCTCGGATTTTTTATTAAGTTGGCAATTGCTTTGGCAATTTTAACCTCTAATTTTAAATCTATTTTTCGTCTTTTATCCAAAATTCCCCTGAAAACTCCCGGGAAAGCTATGGCATTATTTATTTGGTTGGGAAAATCAGAACGGCCTGTGGCGTATAAATAATTTTTTGTCGTTTTATTGATTTCTTCCGGAAAAATCTCCGGAACAGGATTTGAAAGCGCGAAAATAATCGGATTTTTATTCATTAGCGAAATATGTTCTGTTTTTAAAAGTCCTGCCTTGCCAGTCAATCCAATAAATAAATCTGCGCCCTCTATAGCTTCTTTTAGTCCGCCTCTTTTATTCTCTCTATTGCTAAAATCACCAATTTCTCGTTGATATTTATTATCGCCTTCTCTGTTTTTATATATCAACCCATTATTATCAAAAACCACCAGGTTTTTAATCCCAATTTCTTTCAAAATTTTAAAAACCCCGTAGCCGGCAGCCCCAGCTCCTGCCAAACAAATTTTTGATTTTTTCAAATCTTTTTTCATCGCTTTAAAAGCGTTTAAAATTCCCGCCAAAACGACAATTGCCGTTCCTTGCTGGTCGTCGTGAAAAGTCAGGATTTTTTTCTGTTCCAATTCTTCCATTATTTCAAAACATTTTGGCGACTCAATGTCTTCAATGTTAAAAGCGCCGAAGCTTGGCTCTAAAATTTCCACAGTTCTGACGATTTCTTTGGCTGATTTAGTTCCTAAACAAAGCGGATAAGCGTCAACATTTCCCAGTATTTTAAATAAAATCGCCTTGCCTTCCATTACCGGCATTGACGCTTCGGGAATCGTGTTGCCAACTCCGATTGTCCTTGTTCCATCTGTTATTATCGCCGCATTATTACAGCGAGAAGTATAAATAAAAGAATTCTGCGGATTTTCCGCTATTTTTTTTGTGACTTGCGCAACGCCCGGAGTATAAACAATATGAAGGTTTTTTTGCGAAACATCCATTTTGGGCATTATTTTTACCTTTCCTCGGTATTTTTTGTGAAAATCTAGAGCATCCATAGAAAATAAATAATTTTGAAATTTTGAAGCCCTGTCAGGAAGCGTCTGGAATTATTAAGAAGGGTATCCGCATGCCCTGATGTTAAATTAAGGCAAATTAGGAATCCCCTTAATAAAATTGTACCAGATGCTTTCTAATGACAATGCTTCTTTATTATATCCTAGCGGTTATCCCGACACCTTCATAATAATTTCAAAATGTTTGGGGTCGGGATCCCGATCACTTTGTGTATCGGGATATCAAACTAAAGTTTGCTATAACAAATCTGATTAAAAGCTCGCCAGTTCATCCTCCCAAATTTTTCGCAGAAAAATTTGGGAGGGCAAGCCCATAGTTTTTTACTCTTTTAAAAGAGAAAAAATATAAAAATAAAGCGGCACCAAAAGAATAAAAACAACTGCCATTATATTGTCTTTGTGGATAATAAAATAAGCAATGGATATTGCGATTGGTAGTATTGAAATTGCCACGAATAATTTCCACATATTTTTTAAAACATTATGTCTTCTTCTGCCCTTTTGTAGTCATGAATTTCCTCTGGCGCAAACCAAACGAGCATTTCACTTTCCGCTTCTTTAATTGTTCCCGAGGCATGGACCAAGTTATGGATTGCTCTTTTTCCTCTGTTGGCAGCTGTGGCGTCATCAACTGAAAAATCGCCTCTAATAGTTCCCATTTCCGCCTCTGAGGGCATTGTACTTCCAGTAATTTTCCTGACCATATCAACAGCGTGAATTCCGCTGACAACCATTTTTACCATTGGACCAGAAGTCATATAATCAATCAGCCATTGTCTGACCATTTTCCCGATTTCCATCGGGTCATCGGTTCCCAATTCGGCTTTTACGTCCAAACCATAGGTTTGATAATTTTTTCCGGTTTTTTCGCCAATTTTTTTCAACCAGGCCTCATCTTTTGGATAATTACCATCTATTTGGTCTTTTGTCGCCCAAACCATTTGTAAGGCAATTAATTTTAAACCGCGTTTTTCAATTCGTGAAATAATTTCCCCGACTAAGCCGCGCTTTACTCCGTCTGGTTTTACCAGAACAACCGTTCTTTCTTGTTTTTCAGCCATAATTTTTTACCCTCCTAAGTTTTTCGTAGAAAAATTTTGGAGGGTGAATCAATTTTTTTAAATATTAGCTTTTATTTTCCTTTGTGTCAAATTAGCGCCTTAGATTAAAAAAATCAATCAAGGAATCGGAAAAATCTGCTCCTTTTTTATTTTTTTCAACAAAGCTGTAAGCATTCAGAAATCTTTCTTGAAAAGATTTTTCCGTTGTTTTCTCAACATCTATTTCTTTTTCAAGTAAAAAAATATTTGCTGCGGCAAAAAGAATCAAAGCAACCAAAACAACCAAAAGAAAAAACGCTAAAACAAATTTTTCGTAAATAATCTCGTAAATTTTTTTATAAAAATCAGTAAACATTTTAAAAAATCTTAATTGGCGTTTCCACTTCCAGAGTAGCATTAACTTCCCCGATTTTTAAAGAACTGCATTTGTCTTTTTCGTTTTGGGTTTCTTTTTCAACCCTAAAAATACTTAAATTTTTTACTCTTAAAATATACGGCGACTCTTCCAGCCCGCCCAAAAAATTGGATACTTTGGGAAATGGCCCGCAAATTTTCAGCTTGAAATTAAGGGCTTGGTTGCTGTTTTCTTTGTCTTCATTGCTGATATCCGCAAAACCAAAAATTAGGCCTCTTTTGGAAACCTCTTTTTCCAAATAAGAAATGAAAAGCAAGGGGTTTTGAGAATTAACAAAAGAATTGTCAAAAGCTTCTATTTTTGTTTTGTTTTGTCTGATAAATTCCAAATCCTCAAGATAATTGCCGCGAATTGTCTCCAACTCTCTTTTTTCAGCGGCAATACTAAGATAATCTTCAAAAATTTGGCTGCAATTTTTAAAACTAAAGAATAAAACAACCAAAAAAATAAAATTTATAACCAGCAAGAAATAAAAAATTAAGGCAGTTTTTTTCATGGAATATCAAAAGTTAAATAAAAATCTATATCTCTGTCATTAATCCAATTTGACGGCGGAAAATAAAAATTATTAATCCAGGGCGCCTTTGACAAATTTTCTTTCAACTCCAAAAGAACTGTCCTGTTCGCGGCATAACCGTTAATTCTCGCTGATAAACCTTCTTTTCTGCTTGTGGTCTCTTTTTTAGAATAGGTTTTAGGCAAAGAAATCGTTAATTCCTTAAAATAAATATTTTGCGGAATTAACAAGGAAATAGGTTTTAATATATCAGAATAAAAAGCTTTTTTGTTTTTTAAGTTTTTCTCAAAAATATCAATTTCTTTTTCAACCCTTGTTCTTTCCTTAGTCAAGGAAGATTTTTCCAGATATCCAATTTCTTGTTGGAGCGTTTTCAATTCAATTTCCTTTCCTTCTTTTTCCCCAAGATAATAGAAATAAAATGTCAAAGAACAAAGAAAAATTGACAATAAGCAGAAAAAAATAAAAATCAGGAACAGGTTTTTTATTTTTGACCCCCTTTCTTCTTCCAATATTATTTTTTCTTCTTCGGGAATAAGATTAATCATGTTTTAGAATATAAATTCCTTAAAGTAAGGCCCAGTGTGGTGGTAAAAAACAATGAATTTTCTTTGCCTAAATAATTGCTTAAAATTTTTCTGTCATGGGAATTAAAATTGACCAAAGGATCTCCAAGTTTTACTTCCATATGAAAGGACTTTTCTAAAAACTCAGGCAATCCTTTTAAATAAGCGCCGCCGCCGCAAAGTATGATTTCGTTGATTTTTCTGTTCTCATTGGGCAAATTTTCGCAAAAATCATGGGAATAATAATAATCTAAATGCCCCTGAATTTCATTGACTAAATTCATAAAACAGCCCTTGGTTGAATTAAAAATCGTTTTGTTGGTTATTGTTTCTTTTTTAAAGCCATCGGCAGTTCCTTCCAAATGAAGAACTTCTTGAAACTCTATGCCATTTTTTATTTTTTCCGCCTCTGCTTCTTCAGGGTTTAAATTAAATTCTTTGGCGATTTTTCTGGTGAAATCATTTGAAGAAACGCTTACCGAGGAACTGAACCTCACGCTATTTCCTGAAAATATAATAAATCTGCTTTTAACCTTTCCCAGGTCAATTATAAGAAGCGGGTTATGGGTCATTTGGCCGGGAACCACAGCTCTGGCAATGGATAAGGACTCTGTTTCAAAAGCGAAGGAACGGAAGCCGGCTTGTTTCACAATTTGACTGAAAGAATTAACAAAATTTTTGGAAACTGCGACCAATAAAACATTAATGTGATTAAGGTCTTGTTTTGCCAGGGATTCCACTTTTTGAAAATCAACATAAACATCTTTTATGGAAAGAGGAATGTAGTTTTCCACCTCATAATAAACCAATTCTTCAATTTTGCTTTTTTCCACCTTTGGAATTTTTATCATTTGAAGAAAGCTTTTTTCTTCGGGAAGAGCAAAAGCCAAATAATTTTTTTTTGTCATTTCCCTTATTTTTAATAAAACTCCCAAAAGTGCTTTTTCATCAACAATATTTCCGTCTTTTATCAACGGCCTCTGGCTTATTAAATTTTTAACTTGCACTCCGATTATTTTGTCGTTGCTTTTTTCAATATCTAAAAACTTTACGGAGTCCTCCGAAATATCCAAAGAAAAAAATTCCGGGTCAAGATTAAATATATTAAACATTTTATAAATTATATCACTTAAAAAATATTTGATAAACAAAATCACTCAATTTCTTTCCAACTAATTACCTTCCATCCCCTACTTGGCCCGGAAAAAAATTCAACACTTTCTAGGCCAACCTCATAAGATAAAACTACATTGTTTTGAAGGAAAAGTTTAGTCGCATAAATACTTCTTAGGTTAGCGCTGTTAATTAAACTAATTGCTCCCCTGGAGGTATAAAGAATATCGGATTGGGCATTGTTTTTCATCTCAATGGCCGGATCACCGAGTTCTAAAGAAGGACTGGTGCTCAATAACATCAAATAGCTTTCTTTCTGACTGGAACCTCGAGTAATGACATTATTTTCTAACAAAATTTCTTCATCGGTAATAATTACTCCGCTATTTGACCCATAGTCAGAAGCTAATTCTAAAATAGCGCTATTTTGTAAATGGATATCTCCAGTAACCCAGATTGTTCCAGTTATTGTTAATTTAGCCTGGTTTTCCAGTAAAAGATTTCCCTCAATTTTTTTTGGCCCTAAGCTCAAAGTTTGACTACCAGATAAATGCAGATATCCGATTGTTCCTCCGTCACTAGCTTCTTTTTTCCACCCTTGAATAGTTAAAGTTGAGATTGGCGGATTGAGTGGAGAAATTTCTTCAGTGAGAGCTTCTATGGTTTGAGCAGTGCATCCCTTATTTATGACACAAGTTAAAGTACTTTTGATCTCTGAATTTTGACAGGTATAAACTTTGGCATTCTTTCCTACTTCCAATCCTGAGATTTGATTTTCGTCTTTGGCCACAATCACTGTCCCTGTTGCTGAAGCCAAACCACTAGCCAAAATGCTTCCATTGGAAAAAACATTGCCCCTAATCTGGCTATTATTTTGCATTACTATCCCATTATCTCCAACCTGGGCGGCATAATAAAAATTCTCCTCCTCAACAGAAATTCTAGAGATTACTTCTATTTTTCTAATCCGATCAGAAACATTGCCTTGAGAAATGATATTTCTTTGCCCGCCAATATCATCAGAAATAGTGGTTGAAGCAAGCCCTGTTCCCACTTCTAAGAGGATAGGGTTTGACCATTTTTTACCTGTGACTAACCTCAAAAGAGCATCTTCCACTCCCGCTTCAGTGGAATAGTAAGATTGAGAGGAACGAACAACATTTTTTATTGCTTTTTGCTGCTTATTTACAACAAAAGAAATGCTCGCTGTTGTCGCGCAAACAATTCCCAATATCAAAATCAAAGAGTAAAAAGCCGCAAAGCCAGAATTCAATTTTTTAAAATTTTTTAATGAAAACATTTTGGATTTTAATAATTTCTTAGGGTTGTTGTTGTTTTTAAATTAACCGAATGCTGATATTCAGGTTTTTCTAATGGATTATCGTAATCAACCTGCAAATCTATTGACACAGACGGCTCCAAATCATCATTGAAAACCAAATCAAATTTTAATTTTTCAACATTAACGCTTCCCGAGGTCAAAAAAATCGGATTTTGGGATTCTTTCTTCAAACAAATTCTGCTGTCGTTGCAGATAAAAAAATCAATAATTGTCGCGCTTTCGCCATCTGGCTTAAACTCATTTGTTTTTAAAGAAAGCTGGCCATTATCATTGGAAAAAACCGAGGTTGGCTGATAAATTTCTTGGCAAGTTTTTATTTCATAAACAATCATCTCCATTGCTTTATTAGCGTTATTTAGGGTTTCTTCCATTACCGTTGCTTTAATGCTTGCTTTATTAACCCAAAGAAAAAATGTGGAAATAACCAAAATAATCACTGACAAAACCGCGACATAAATCAAGGCCTCTATCAACGCGAATCCCCTGTTATTTTTGTAAAATTTTAAAAACATTTTATTGTTTCCAGTTGGTTAAATATAAAAACAGTTCAACCTTATGAACTATCCCCCGTTTATTCCAGGAAGCGGTTGCAATCGCTTTTCTGGTATTTGCATCTTCGTTGGCTGGATTAAAAACCTCTTCAATATTGTCATTGGCGTCTCTGGAAACCCTTTTAAAAACCAAGTTTCTGGAAAAAATTCCTGTTGTTTCTGTCCCGGAGATTAGTTGCCATTTCGGAGGACTTGCTGCGGTTTTTTCTGGATGAAAAGCAACATCAGCGCTAAAAGAACCAATCCCGCCCGTTCCCCAATCAGTGCCGTCGCGCAAATTTCTTGCGATTTCAAGCATTTCTTGGGCTAAATAATTGGCTTGATAGGTTTCTTTTATCAGCACTGAATTTTTTAGAGAAAAGGCCGCTAAACCCAGAAGCGCGGAAAATGAAATTCCCGCAATTGTTATGACGATTAAAATTTCTATAATTGTGAAACCTTTGTTTTTGGTCATTTTATTGGGGTTCAAAACTGGAAACATAAAAACCTTTTGCAATGGAATCGCCGCTGTCGGCAAAATAATGAGCAATTTCCTTGTCCACGCCGCCATCAACTATGTAAATAAAAACCTCCTGATTATTTTGGTTTTCGCCTCTTTCTCTATGAATGCAAAGAACCGTGTTTGCCCCGTCCAAATAATGGGTATGGATTTTAAAAATTTGATTTGCCTCGTCAATCACAAAAGGCTCTTCCTCGTTATTCCAATTAAACTCAGTTTTATCTCCGTTGAAAAAAGCAACCATATCTTGAGTTTTAATTTGCCCGCTGTCAATAAAATTAAATTTTAAAGTTGTTGCGTTCTGAATGCTCCAGCCCAAATCAAAATGAAAATGCCTTGAATCTCTTACTCTGCTTTCGTCATCGGGATTTACCGGCAAGCTGGAGAAAATTTGCCCGGAATTTTCAATATAAATTGTTTTAATTTCCGCTGGGTTTTCTTTTAATCTTAGAGAAACGCTTCCAAACTGGTCTGTTTCTCCTGTTAAACGCTTAAAAACGATTTTATTTTCTCCGCCAGCCAAATCTAAAGCGCTAATTTCAATTCTTTCTGAAATTTCGTTTATTTCGTTTTCAGCTCCTTCCGGATTGTATTCGCTGCCCTTAAATAAAATAAATCTATTTTGTCCCGAATCAAAATAAACTCCCCATTTGCTATTTCCCTCTGAAGCCAGAGTTTTGTTTTGAGCTGATTTTAAAACAGCGACTATTTCTTTCACGGTATTGTTAAGAGTTGATTTTTTTTCATAAAACCTGAAGGAAACAACAGACAAGGCAAAAACAATAAAAATTATTGCAACAACTATTAATAATTCAATCAGGGTAAAACCTGTTTTAGTTTTTCTTTTGAAGTTCATTGTTTTATATGGAACCCAACATTGAATACATAGGTTGAACCATAGCAACGGCGAAAAATCCTATGGCCGCGCCGATAATAATCATTAAAATCGGCTCAATTATTGAAGAAAGGTTTTGGGTCGTCTGGGCTATTTCGTCGTCGTAAAAAGCCGTCAGCTTTTCTAAAATTTGCCCGGTTTGTCCGGTTTCTTCGCCAACTAAAAACATTTCAATTGTCGTATCCGAGTAAAATTCAGAGCTCTTTTTTAAAGCTGCCGACAAAGAGCCTCCCTTTTTTACTTCTTTTTTCGCCTCTTCCAATGAATCTTTAAAATGCTTGTTCAGAGCAACATTTCCCGCTATTTCCAAAGAATTTAAAATCGGCACGCCGCTTCTCATCAAAATAGAAAGGGTTCTTATTATCTCAACTGTGTAATATTTTTTTAAAAGTTCGCCCAAAACAGGAATTTTCAGCACAATCTCGTCTATAAAATCCTTTCCTCCCGTTGTTTTCAGCAAACGGCGAAAAAGAAAAACAACGACAACCAATAAAAACAAAATTAAATACCAATAATTGAGAAGCGAGTACCCGGCGAAAATGACAATTCTGGTTGTTATTGGCAACTCAATTCCCAATTCTTCAAATGTTTCGGCAAGTTTGGGAACAACTATAATCAGCATCAAAATTCCAATGCCAATCATCGCTAAAATAATAATTGAGGGGTACATTAAAGCTCCGATTATTCTATTTTTCAGCTGATTTTGTTTTTCCAAGTGTTCAGTCAAATTTGCCAGAATTGTTTCTAATGTTCCTGATTCCTCCCCAACCTTAACCATATTTATTATTAAAGGAGGAAAAATTTCCGGGAAATAAGAAAAACTCTGGGATAAACTAAATCCTTTCAAAAGATTTTCCTCTGTTTGTAAAAGAGCTTTTTTGAATTTATTATTTTTGGTTTGTTCTGCCAAGGTTCTTATGCTTCTCGGCAAAGCAATTCCAGCCGAAACCATTACTTGAAGATTTCTGAAAAAAAATAGTTTTTCTTTTATTGAAATCCCAAAAATTTCCCGAATTGAGGAAAAATTCACGAATTTTTCTCCGCTTTTTTCTTTGTCGCTAAAAGCGTCAATTAAAAAAAATCCCTCATTATGAAGCCTTTTGGCTAAATCTATTTTGTCTTTTGCCTCCAAATAGCCCTTTCTTAAATTGTTATTTATATCTTTTGCTTCGTAATGAAATAAAGGCATAAATTTACTCAGTTATCACTCTTAATACTTCTTCAATCGTCGTGAAGCCGCGGGCAGCTTTAACCAAACCATCTTCAACCATCAAAGTCATCCCTTCTTTTTGCGCTTGGTCTTGGATATTGTCGCTGGTGGCGCTTTTAACAATCATTTCTTTTATGATTTCAGAAACCCTCATGGCCTCAAAAATCCCGATTCTCCCCCTGTAACCCTCTGAACAATCCTTGGTGATTTTCGGCTTATAAAATGTGGCATCTTCAATTCCCTCCTTAGGTCCTATTATTTTTTCTTCTTTAAGAGCTTTCTCTAAATTTTTTAAATTGCAGTAATTGTCCAGATTTTTAGTTTGCGCTTGATTTAATTTATAAGGAATTTTTTCCTCGCATAACCTCCTGACCAATCTTTGCGCCACTATTAAATTCAAGGTTGAAGACAAAAGAAACGGCTCAACCTCCATATCCAATAATCTTGGAATCGCGCCTGCCGCTGAGTTGGTGTGAAGCGTGG
The DNA here is from genome assembly GCA_030689665.1 of bacterium. GTDB lineage: Bacteria > Patescibacteriota > Minisyncoccia > Minisyncoccales > JAUYFS01 > JAUYFS01. The sequence continues at coordinate 19,059 of JAUYFS010000033.1, read as the reverse complement.
AAAGAACCAAGTGCCCTGTCAATGCCGCGTTTATGGATAAAGACGCGGTTTCGTTATCTCTGATTTCTCCGACCATAATAATGTCAGGGTCTTGCCTTACCAAAGAACGCAATCCGCTTGAAAAGGTCAAATTTATTTTAGGATTTACTTGGGTCTGGTTAATTCTTGACATTCGGTATTCAATCGGGTCTTCAATAGTGGAAATATTCACTTCCGGGGTATTTAAAATTTCTAAAATCGTGTAAAGCGTTGTTGTTTTTCCAGAGCCGGTCGGTCCTGTGATTAAAATCATGCCAACTGGTTTTTTTATATTTTCATGAACCAATTCCAAAGAATTTCCGGAAAAACCAATATCTTCCAAAGTAAATCCTTTGTTGCTTTCCGACAACAGCCTCATAACGACTTTTTCTCCGTCAAAAATCGGCAAAATTGAAACCCTGATTGAATATTTGTAGTCGCCGGTTTCAATTTTGAAACGGCCGTCTTGAGGCAATCTGTGCTCGTCCAATTTTAATTTTGACAAAACCTTGATTCTGGCAACAATTCCCTCTTGGACCTGTTTCGGCAAAATCATCGCGTCTCTTAAAACCCCGTCTATCCTATAACGAACAACAACTTCTTTTTCCTGCGGCTCAATATGAATGTCAGACGCCCTCTGGATAATCGCGTGTTTAAGCAAAGTATCCACAATTCTTATTATGGGAATTTCTTTTGCCGCTTTTTTTAAATTTTCTTCGCCGTTATCAGCTAGTTCTTCAATAGCGGTAATTTTAACTTCCTCGCCTTTTTGGTCAATCAGGTCTTTAAATTCAGTTTCCAAACTTTTTTGGTATTGTTTTAAAACTGATTTTATGCTTTCATCGTCAGTCAAACGCGGCAATATTTTTAGGTTGGCTGTTTTCCTTATGAAATCTATGGTCCTTAAATCTGCCGGGTCAACCATGGCTACCTCCAAATTTCTGCCTCTTTTTCTGAAAGCGATTATATTATTGGAACGGGCAATCGGCTCTGGAATAATTTTTAAAATTTCCGGTTCAACTGTTTCTTTTTCCAAATTAACGTAAGGAATCCCTAAAATATAGGCCTTGAGTTTGGATAGGTCCTTTTTTGAAATTAAATTTTTATTGATTAAAACATCCTCAAATTTAAGATTTTTTTCTATGGCTTCTTTCAGGGCGTTTTCCAGGTCTTCTTCTTTCGCCAAATTAGAATCTAAAATAAAAGCTTTTAGCTGTTTTGTTTCAATTTTCATAAAAAAGAATTAAGGATTCAAAATCTCTTTTATTTTTTTAACTATTTCCATTAATGTGTATGACGATTTTGACAAATATGTCGTTACTCCCAATTCAAGCACCTTTTCCACTTCATTGATATCCTCAAGATTGGTCAAAATAATCAAGGGAATTTCCTGAAGCTCTTTGTCTTCTTTGATTTTTTTTAAAACATCAAAACCATGAAGCTTGGGAAGAATTAAATCCAAAAGAATCAAATCCGGCCTTTCTTCTTGAACTTTTTTCAAACCCTCTTCTCCGTCAAAGGCAGATATAAGTTCAATATTTTCAATTTCTAAAATTTCTTTTAATGATTTATGCAATGCTCTCTCATCTTCAATAAATAAAATTTTATTTTTCATAATTTTTTACCCTGTTAAATGTCCTGTTAAATACTGCCAAAGGCAATTTAACAGGGTGAATTTTTAAAATGACCTTTACCCTCCCAAGTTTTTGGCTTGTTTGATAATAAATTGTTGAAATATTGATATCACCCATTTATTTAAATTATCGCTGTCAATTCTAATTATTTTAGCCAAAAATTTGGGAGGGTGAACCGCTCCAAGTTTTTGGCTTGTTTAAAAGCAACTGGAAATTCCAAAATAAAAGTTGTTCCTTTCTGATATTCTGAATAAAAAGAAACCTTTCCGCCTAATTGTTCTGTGTATGTTTTCACAATGTACAAACCCAATCCCAATCCCTGTGTTTTTATTTTTTGGGCTTCTTCAGAACGGCAAAATTTTTTAAAAATAATCTTGTAATCATCTTTTTTAATTCCAATTCCAGTGTCAGAAATTTTAAAAATTATTTTTTCTTTTGGAAGTATCGTTAAAAATATGTCTATTCTGCCGCCGGAATTGGTGTAGCGGACAGCGTTTTCCACCAGATTTTCAATTATTATTTTAAGTTTTAAGGGGTCTATTTTTATGTCTTTTGAAAAATCCCCTTCGCTGTAAAAATTAATTGCCACATTCTTTTTGGTTGCGCAGGGCCTGAAAAAAGAAACAACATTATTGAACAAATCCAAAATATTCACTGTTTCCAAATTTAAAATATGCCTGCCGTTTTCTATTTTGGAAACCATTACCAATTCGTTTAGCAACTCTCTCATCCTTTTTATGTTTTCGCGAATAATCTCAACAAATTCACCTTTTTTCTCGGGCGCGATTTCTTTCTCTTTTGAAAAAAGAATATCCGCTGCCCAATTTAAATTTAAAATCGGGGTTTTTAATTGGTGCGAAACAATGTTTATAAATTCTGTTTTTAGTTGCGCCACCTCAGCCACTTTTTCAAAAGAATTATTTATTAAAAAAGCAATAAGCAAAAGAAAGACCGTTAAAACCATTACAATCAGCACAATCAGCAAGGGGTCGTCAACATATCTTAAACCGATAAAATAGGTGCTTAAAATCGCCGCAATAATAAGAATGCCCATTACAATAAAAAGAAAATGCGGGCACTGGTACAAGGGGAGCTGAAATTTCTTGCACTGCTTTTTAATGTCCAGTTGATTTATTATTTTTATAAATAAATCCATTTTTTTGTTGCTAAAATTATTTGCAAGTTTATTTAAATTATTTTATCACAAACTACCCCTTTTCAACAAATATTTTTTCAAAGAATTTGTTTCTTTAAAAATTTTTGCTTATATTTTTCCCTTTTTATAGATTGTTTCTTCCAATTTAACCCACTTTTTGTATTTTTCTTTTATTAAATCCTTTTCTTTTTGAGTTCTTGAATGATTTTTTTCCAAATTTTGCGGTATCAATTTTTTATTTGCTTTTAAATAGTTGTAAATAGCGTCAAAAAGAGCGTCAACAGACAAAAGCGAGCAATGAACCTTTATCGGCGGCAATCCTTTCAAACTTTTCAAGACATCTTCTTTGGAAATTTTCAGCGCTTCTCTTAGGGTTTTCCCTTTTGCCAAATCAGTGATAACGCTGCTGGAAGCAATTGCTGCCACACACCCAAATGTTTCAAATTTTATGTCTTTTATAAAATCCTCGCCTTTTTTCCGCCCGCTGGCGGATTTTCCGACCTTAATGTAAAGCCACATTACATCTCCGCAAACGATATTTCCAACCTTTCCGACCGCGTCCGGATTTTTCATTCTTCCGTAATTGCTTGGTCTTTTAAAATGTCCCAAAACTTTTTCCGAATATTCCATATTTTTATTTGAAAAACGGCGACATTTTTCTTAATTTCCTGATTGATTCTGGCAATACTTTTAATAAATAATTAATTTCTTTTTTATTTGTCATTCTTCCCAAAGAAATCCTGATTGCGCTTTGGGTTAAAAAGGGGTCCAAGCCGATTGCCAGAAGGATTCTACTCGGCTCTAATTTTGCGGAAGAACAAGCAGAACTTGTGGAAATAGCTATTCCTCTTCTGTCTAATTCCATTAGCAACGATTCTCCTTCAATCCCCTCAAAAGAAAAATTTATATTGTTGGGCAATCTTTTTTGCGGATGCCCGTTCAAATGCGCGCCTTTTATGTTTTTTTTGACAAAATTGATAATGTAATTCCTGAATTTTATTGTTTTCGCGCTCTCTTTTTTCATTTCTTTGACGCAAATTTCAACCGCTTTCGCAAAGCCAACAATGCCCGCCACATTTATTGTGCTGGAACGCAAATCAAATTCTTGTCCGCCACCGTGAAGAATCGGCTCTATTTTTACGCCCTTTTTAATATACAAACAAGCAACGCCCTTGGGCCCGTACATTTTATGGCTTGACACTGTCAGCAAGTCAATTTTCATTTTATTAACATCAATAGCAACCTTGCCGAAACTTTGAGCCGCGTCTGTATGAAAATACACTCCCTTTTTTCTGCAAAGCTTGCCGATTTTTTCCAAATCCTGAATTGTTCCAATTTCATTGTTGGCGTGAATAATTGAAACTAAAATTGTCTTGGAATTTATTTTTTGCTCCAAATCTTCAATATCAACTAATCCGTATTTATCAACCTTGGCAAATTTAATTTTAAAACCTTGTCCTTCAAGCCATTCGGCGCTTTTAAAAACGCAGGCATGTTCAATCGGAGAAATGATTATTTCATTGCCCTTTTTTTTATTGGCAAGAGCAATTCCTTTTAAGACCAGGTTATTGCTTTCTGTGGCAGAACTTGTGAAAATTACTTCATTTTCATCCGCAGCACCCAAAGCTTCGGCTAAAATTTTTCTGCATTTTTTTAAAACAACCAATGACTCTGTTCCAACGCTATGAATTGACGATGGATTTCCAAATTTATCAGAAAAATAAGGGAACATTGCTTTTATTACCCTTGGGTCAATCGGTGTTGTTGCCGCGTAATCAAAATAATAATTTTTTTTAGGCATTCTTTTATTTAAAATACCACTTTTACGGCATAAATTAAAGTGTAAAAAATCATCGTATTATTTACACCTTTCTAGCTTTCCAAATAGCCATTTGCCAAGAAAATCGTCTCGCAGGCCTCGCTGGGGAAATTGATAGCGTGTTTTCGGGCAAATGGCTATTTGGAAGTTTAGGTTAGAAATTGTAAACAATGCTGGGAAGTCTTACAATTAAAGTCGCTTTAATAAGCAAAATAATCGGCAAGCAAACCTTTCTCATCAAATAAAAATGCTTGGTCTCCTGAATTATTCCAAACTGAATATTCTCTCTCGGGACATTGCCAATAAAGTTTTTTGTCTGAATTTTTTCCGCACCCAGAATATAAAAATAATTTAGCATTAGCCAATAAATCAACTCCGCCAAAAATATAAAAATTGCTTGAGGAATTGTCTTTCAACAACCACTTATCCAAAGAAATTTTGCGGCCACAAAAGTTTTCTAATTCTATCCACTCATTGTTTTTGTTTTTTTTCTCCCTGCCTTGATAGTTTTTCTCTACATTTGCGATTTTCACGCACCTTTCTTTTTCGCACAAACCCTCCCAAATTCCCAAACAATTATTTTTTGCCGTTTCTTGGGCTTGGTCAAACAAGTATTGGTATTTTGTGTCTGGCTGAGTCCCAACACTAATAGCCAAACCGCTTTCAATTATTTTTTGATTAATCAATTCTCCGTTTTTCCAAACATAGGCAAGCAATCTTCCGTATCTGTCCTCGTTTTCAACATCTAATTCCAAGCGAACCATTTTCCCTAAAACCAAGTTTCTATTAAAATCAGCCGCTTCTTCAGTATACGGCTGCTCTTTTTCTGTTGTGTTTATTCCCAAATACCTAATCTCTTTTCCGTTTTCCAAAACAACAGTATCGCCGTCTAAAACCGCGGTTATTTTTTCTAAATTATCGCCAAAAAGGAGGAAATTTATTTTTCCAGTTTGAACTTTTCCTGTTTGAAAAAGAAAAGAAACAAAACCAATAACAATAAAAATAGAAAATAAACTCAATTTTAAAAAATTCATTAGTTAAATCTAATTTCAAATTTTTTAAATTGCCCGGAAAAATTTCCTTGCTCTGTCTTTATTTTCTCAACTTTTGCCAATATAGGCCCTTGTTTTACCCAGTTTATCATTTTTTCCAGAGCTTCTTTTTTACCTTCTGCCAAAATCTCAACGCTTCCGTCATTCAAATTTCTAACCCAGCCAAACAGCCCTAATTTTTGCGCCTGTCTTTTGGCTGCATCTCTAAAAAAAACTCCTTGAACCCTTCCAAAAACAAAAATGTGGGTTTGCCCGAGATTTTTGTCCATAAGTTTTTACCCTCCCAAGTTTTTCGCAGAAAAATTTTGGAGGGTTAATTTTGCGCTTGTTTTTTGATAAAAACCGTCCTGAATTTTTTAAATTGATCTTCCCAAAATTCAAATTTGATTCCTTTTTTTGCTTTTAGCAAGTCCTCAATTTCTTTTTTTTGGTCTGGGTCAAATTCCATAAAAACCATTCCTTCATCGTTAAGATAATTTTCAAATTCTTTCAAAAATTTTCTTATAAAAAACATTCCGTCTTCCCCGGCAAATAGGGCCTTGTTTGGCTCATACATTTTCACCGATTCCTCAACCTCGTCAATCCTGTTTTCCGCAACATACGGAGGATTGGCAAAAATGCAATCATATTTCTTTTTTACACCAGAAAAAATATTTGTTTTAATAATCTTTCTCCTTTCGCCGCTGATTTTATTCCCAGCTAAGTTTATTTCAATTTGCTTCAAAAAATTTTTATCAACTTCTCCAAAATCGCAACAGCTGTTTTTGATTTTTTTCAAAACGCTTATCCCTATGCAACCAGAACCAGAAAACAAATCCAAGCAATAAATTTTGTCTTTTTTAATATCCTGCAGTTTGTCCAGCGATTTTTCCACCCAAAACTCGGTTTCAGACCTTGGGATAAAGGGTTTTTGAGATAAATCTATTTTAGAGCCGAGAAAATCAACTGAACCGACTAAATAATCAGGTTGCTCTTGTTTTTCTTTAAAAACCATATTAACTAATTTCAACGATTTTATAAATTTTTTCGCCGCTTGGAGTTTCTATTTTCACTGTTTCCCCGATTTTCTTGCCAAGAAACGAACTGCCTAACGGCGATTGGTAAGAAATTTTTCCTTCCATAACATTTACCTCTTCTTGCAAAACAATTTGGTATTTTTCCTCGCCGTCGTCAGAACTAACTTTTATAGTTGAACTGATTTGAACTTTGTCTGTCTTTTCCGATTCTTCAACAATCATCGCGCTTCTTATCGCTTCTTCCAGTTCCGAAATTCTGCCCTCTAAAAAGGCCTGTGAGTCCTTGGCGTCGTCATAAGCCGCATTTTCTTTTAAGTCGCCGAAAGAAGCGGCCTGCCTGATTCTTTCAGAAATTTCTTTTCTTTTATTTTTTTTCAAGAAGTCCAGCTCTTTTTCCAATTTTTCCAAACCCTTTTTTGTAAAATATTTAGCCATAAAAATAAAAATTTTTCTTATTTTTTATTTAAAAAATTGTTTGGCTAAATTCATTTGGACCTGTTTTACCAAATCGTTGAAATTTTGTTTTAAAGCTTCTTGATTTTTTTCGTTATTAAAATCGGGGTTTAAAATAATTTCTTCAACCTCAAAATTTCCGTTCATTGATATTTTTACTCCGTCTTTTTCCGCGTCAAACCTTTCTTTTTTAAAAGAATCCTGAATGTCTTTTATCTTTTTCAAATCCCTTAGTTTGTCAAACATATTTTTTCTTCAAAAGTTAATTTTTTTTGGTTGTAAAAAACCCCGACCGGAATTTTGCCCCCGTTATTATAATCCCACTCCAATGCTTTTGCCATAGCTGAATTAAAATTAGAAACATCTTGAGCTTCCATTTCATAAACATTTTTTCCGTAAAAATCCCGGCTGTCAAAATAAGCCAAACAGGGCTGGAGTATGTCAATAAAACTAAATCCCCTGTGATGCAGGGCTTGTTTCATCAAATCTTTCAAATGCTCCGCTTTGCCGGTATAGCCCCGCGCCACAAAACTCGCCTTGCTTGCCAGCATCAATTCAATCGGGTTGAGCGGCTCTTCAACAGAACCCTTGGGAGTTGACCTTCCTTTGAATTTTTCCGGCGAAGTTGGCGCAAATTGTCCTGTTGTCAGTCCGTAAACTCTGTTGTTATGAACAAAAACATTTATATTGGTATTTCTTTTAGCGGCAAAAATCAAGTGTTCCAAACCCTCTCCATAAGCATCGCCATCGCCGACAAAAACAATGGGAATTAAATCTTTGTTTGCCAGTTTTATTCCTTCCGCAACAGGAATTGCCCTTCCGTGCAAAGAATAAAAACTGCTTAAATTCAAATAATCGGAAATTTTCCCGTGGCAGCCGATTCCGCTCAAAACAACAACCTTGCTTAAATCCAAACCCTCTTTTTCCAATTCCAAAAGAGTATTTTTGAAAACAGCTTCAATTGTAAAATTAGCGCATCCCGGACACCAGGTTTTTTCAATTTTTGTATCCATTTCCCTGCTCATTTTATTATTTTTTTAATTTTTTCTTCCAGCTTTTCAATTATAAACGGCCTGCCGTCATATTTTAAAATCTTTTCATCAACCTCAATTCCGTTGGCTTTAAGAATATATGCCATTTGCCCTGTGGCGTTTGTTTCAATATCAATGATTTTTTTCGCTCCTTTTAATTCTTTTTTAATTTCATCAGCCGGAAACGGCTCAATAAACATTGGCTGGATAACTTTGATTCCCAAGTTTTCCGCCGCTTCAACAGCAGCTCCTTTTGTTGAACCCCAGACAATTAAAACATTTTTGCTTTTCTTGTTTCCCAAAACATTTATTGTTTTTTCGCCTTTTAATTCTTTGAGCAGCGTTATTTTTTTTCTTAATCTTTTTTCAGCCATTTTTTTGGCTTCTTCGGAGTTTTCTGTTGTGATTCCGAATTCATTGTGTTCATAGCTTGTCGCTTTCACAATCGCGTTTTTGTCGCCCAAAAAAGCTAAGGAAGAAATTCCGTCTTTTTCGTCAGAATATCTTTTATAATCTCCTTTGCCGCTCCATAATTTTGGCTGCTCTATTTTTATTTTATTTTCATCATAATAAGCGCTGAAAACGCTTTCGCTTAGGTGTTTATCGCTTAAAATAATTGCTGGCGTTTGGTATTTCCAAGATAAATTCATTGCCATTGCCGTTAAAAACATTGCCTCGTCAACATCGCCAGGAGCAACGACAATTTTCAGGAATTCTCCGTGGCCCGCAAATAAAGAAAACAAAAGGTCTGCCTGCGAAGTGTAAGTCGGAATTCCGGTCGCAGGTCCTGGCCTTTGGGACAAAACAAAAACAATTGGAATTTCCGCCTGGCCTGCCAAACTTAGCGCTTCAACCATTAGCGCGAAACCTCCGCCCGACGTGCCAACCATTGCTCTTTTTCCTGCTGTTGCCGCTCCTTCTGCCATTAAAGCAACCGCGATTTCGTTTTCAGGATGAATGGCTTTAACTCCGAATTTATCTTCATTAGCAGCCAAAAAATGCAAAATGCCTGAAGCTGGCGTCATTGGATAAGCAAAATAAAATTTCATTCCTGCCCGCACCGCGCCAAGCGCAATTGCTTCATTGCCTGTTAAAATTTTTCTAGGTTCGTTTTTGAGTTTTTCAATTTCAAATCCGTTTTTATGTTCAAGACCTTCTTTATATCCGATTTCAGCCACTTTTATGTTTTCTTCTATTTTTTTATGAACTGAATTTTCAATGATTTTTTTAACCAATTCAAAATCTATTTTCAAAATCCCTGCTAAAATTCCCAGAGAAACCGCGTTTCTCACTATCAGCGGCAAATTGCTTTCTTTTAAAACATTGGACATTGGAAAAGCGACTGCCTTGTATTTTTTCGGCAAATCATTGCTTTGGATAACATCAGAATCATAAATTATAATTGTCTCTTTTTTGAAATTTTCCTGATTTTTTTCCAGGGTGTCTTTATTAAAAACAATGGCAAAATCAACTTTTTGCTTGTGGCTTAAAATTCTTTTGTCGCTGGCCCTGACAATTGAAAAATTGTGTCCGCCAGTTATCAGCGACTGATAATCCTCGTAAATAAAAATATTATATCCCAATTCATTAAAGAGCTGGGCTAAAAAATGCCCGGCTTGTTTGATTCCGTCGCCAGCTTTTCCGCCGATTAAAAAAGAAAAATCTTTCATAAACTAAAAAATGAAGTAATATTTTATTTTATCTCAGAGAACGATTTTGGGCAAGTTTTAAGATATTAAAAATGATTTTAATTTTCCACAGGTAGCCATTGACACCTATATAAAATTTTGTTATTTTAATAATGCACCTGTGAGGGCTTTGGCCCTCCCGCGGTCAATACATAAACTGCAGACGGGTGCTTTTTTATTTAATCCTCTTCTAGATTACCAGAATAAAATATTTTCTTTTTGGGGTCTTTTTTGTCTTTTTTCCAAGAGGGATACAAGCTATAGAAAAACTTCTCGCCGCCCTCAATTTCTTTAACGATTATTTTTAATCTTACGGTCTTAACAACTGCAACAAAAACATAATAACGAACCATTTTCATTCTTTGCTCCCAACGAGAATTAATTTTTTGTCTTACAAAAATTTTTCGTTCATCATATTCTTGTAAAGTATGTGATTTAGCGATAATTTCAGGAACTAGAGATAAAAGCCTTAGTCTTGAGTATTGTTCTAATTGAGACCTGCTTCTGTTCCAAGTTTTAAATAATAAGTGGTCAAAACCATCTTTATTAAAATAAACATAATCCTGCAAAAAAGGACATTTTACTTTTTTAATTTTGTTATAATCTAATTTGGCTATTTGTTTTACTTTTTCAAACTTTTCATCAATAATTTTCATAAAAATTTTTCATATTTTCCCTTCAATGTTTTTCAAATCAAAAACTGGCGGAATGGAAATTGTTTTTGTCTCGTCTTTTGTCGCCAGTTTAAAACTTATTGAATTTGCCGATAAAGCAATGGACCTGTCTTTCAATGGAAAAGGCGCTCCGTATTTCACATCCCCCACAACCGGATTTCCCAAATTCGCCATTTGTATCCTTATTTGGTGGAATCTTCCTGTTTTTGGCATTATTTTTACCAATGAATATTTGTCATTTGAATCCAAAACTTCATAAGACAATTCCGCTGTCCTTGTTTTGGTTGCTTTTTTTATTTCTTCCAAAAGTTCTTTTTCATCTTTATCAACAAGTCCCTTGGCAAAAAAAGCAATCTTTTTAACTTTTTCTTTTATCTCCCCTTTTTGCTCTTTCAATTTTCCCATCACAATTCCGTGATAAACTTTTTTTATTGAGTGATTTCTGAATTGTTCTGATAACCTTGCCGAACCCTTGCTTGTTTTCCCAAACAAAACAATGCCGGACACCGGCTTATCCAACCTATGAACCAATCCTAAAAACACATTTCCCGGCTTTTGGTATTTTTCTTTGAGATATTCCTTGACCGCATCCATTAAACACCTTTTTCCGCTCTTATCGCCCTGCGTCAAAACCCCGGAAGGTTTATAAACCGCAATTATGTGATTGTCTTCGTATAATACTTTTGTTTCCATTTTTTTAATACAATTTTGCCCCTTGGTTTGTACTTTTGACTTTTGCGTTTTTCCCGATTTTATCGGGGATCCCGCCTACTAAAATAAAATATATGTGGCGGGAGATTTTTGAGTTTGTGCTTCATGTTTCATGCTTCATGTTTCATGTTTTGTGTTTTGCGCTTTTATTTGTCGCCATATTGTTGTATATTTTACCACAAAACCAACCCTTAAAAAACGAACGCCCACAAAAAATGTGGACATTATTTGCCGGTTGCTACCGGTTTTTTCAACATTGATATTCTTAAAGCGTCATCGGGGAAAATTCCTTCAGAATTAGGAGGAATGCGTTTCCATTCTCCTTTTTTTGTGAGATAATGTCCCGAGTCTACAACCACAAAACCATGTGATTTCGGATCTTTCACAAAAAATCTCTGATGCTGATGTTCGGGTTTACAGCAAAACTCATTTGTACCAACCCCCTTTGGTTTAATTTATTTTAAGAGCACATCTTACAAAAAAATCAACCCCAATCAGCAATAGTAAAATCTCTCCGGAAACACCCAGAGAGCCAAAAGTAATCACTGCTTTTTTCTTTAATTTACACTATTAACTATTAACCAAATTTCTCTTCCTACAAGGGCGTTATAAATTAGATTTTTCCCGTCTTTAGTAAATATCGGTTGCCAAACTTGGTCATATTGATACCATCCTTTTTTGTTTTGGGACAATCCTTCTTCATTTATAATAATATAACTCATCGTATTATATTTTTGTACAACATAAGAAAAGTTTTTCCCGTCAGAACTTAAGGTCGGAAATATAATATTATCAGCATTTGTTTCCGGTTTAGCTATTCCATCTACCACCACAAATGCCTTTGAGGTTCCTTTTTGTAAATAATCTGGACCCATAGGCCGCACAACATAAATATAATGTTTGCCGTCTTCACTAAAAACGACGGGGCTGATTATATTACTACCGTTTTGTTGTGCTGTCCCATCCAGAACCATAGCCGAATTTTTCGCTTCACTTAACACATAGGCAAAGTGTTTATTGTTTTGACTGAAAACGGGACTTTTCCCATTTTTGTATTCTTTTTTATCTACCACCAAAAAATGATTGGTTTCTCCGTCATAACCCCTATAGGTAAACTTTCCTCCAGGATGAAAAACAACCTCATCGATGCTATTATATCGTTTCTGTTCTACTCCATTCAAGACAAGAATTTGTGTACTAATTGGCCAACTAGACAAAATAGTTACATATGCAATCTGCTGACCGTCCGCGCTAAAAGATAAAGAGTGAATTCGGCCGTAAAGGTTCTCCTGTTCTTCTCCATCTAAAACAAGAAATTCTTTCCCTTGCTCCTGAGCACCTATAAAGGCAAATCGGCTATTATCAGGACTAAAAACCGGAGAATGAATTCTATAATAATTCTTTTGTTCTTTACCATTCAATACGATAAACTCTTTATAGTCCAAATTATCCCCTGCCGCATAAACAATATTGGAACTTAACTTATAAGTGCTCTTGCTAGCTACATAGGCAAATTGTTCCCCATCAGCACTGAAAGTAAAAGAATGAATGTTGTTATATTCCTTTTGCTCCACGCCATCAATAACAACCCACCACTTTCCACCCGCTAGCGCTGGACTTTTATACGGCCATATTACGTCGTTTGCCGCTATATAAACAAAATGTTTGCCGCCTGAACTAAAACTCAAGCTGTCGATATCAATATAATCATATTTTTTGTGCTCATTTCCATTTACGACAACAAATTTTTTCCCTTGCTCATATTGTTGTCCCACCACATACGCAAATTGTTTATTATCAGGACCAATAATTAAAGAAAAACATTCGTGTTTCTCGGGAATAGTAAATAATTTAGTGGTTTGTAGATTCTCTTCTGTCTGCTTATTTTTATTCCATAAATAAAAAAAGCCAGTGCCGCCAGCTAAAAATAAAACAACTAAACCGATTATTAAAATATTAGAAAATCCTTTTGGGTTCATAAATTTAAATGTTTAATACTTTTAATAATTATATCGCAAATAAAAAACCCATACAATCAAATCCTACCCGCAGCTTATGCGACACAAAAAGAGGGGACAAAAAAAGAGGGTCTGACCCTGCTTTTGCTGGTTTTATCCCTTGACATCATATTCTTTTTTCCACGGAATTTTGCCTTTTTTAAATTCTTTTTTCAGCTCAGTTTTTATTTTTTTTAAAATTTTATTGGGGATTATTTTTTTATCGGCTGGCTTGTTGTCTAATTTTAAATTTTTCCCGCCAAAGCGGGATCCCGCCTATGAAATTAATCCGCCAACTGGCGGATAGGTGGCAGGACATTAGACTTTCTAATGTTTCAAGATTATTGTTCCTTTTTCTAAATCTTTTCTTAAGTCCTCGCCGGATTTTTCGGACAATTCTTTCAGAAATTGCTCTTTTTCTTTTCCCTCTAAAACAAATGGCTGTGAAAGTTCGCTGTCAATCGGAATCAAAGAAAAAATTAATTTATTTTCAAAAATCTTCAAACTAACGCCTAAATTTTCTTGCGTTTCAATTGAAAAATACTGGTCAAAGATAAAATTCCCCAAAGAATAAAAAATTAATTTATTCTTGTATTTTTCAACTTCCTGAATGGTGTGGGAATGGCCGCCAATAATCAAATCTGCCCCGTTATCAACCAATAAGCGGGCTAAATTTTTTTGGGAATTATTGCTTTCAGATTGATATTCTTCGCCCCAATGGACTAAAACAATTAAAAATTTATCATCGGAAACTTCTTTTAATTTTTCAACAACTTGCTCTGGCAAAGGATTAAACGGATAGGTCTGATTAACGGCGAAAAAAACCAAATTCTCGTAATCCAAAAAACAATTCTCAAGATAAAAAGGATGCCCAATATACTTAATTCCTTTGCTTGCCAAAATCTTTTTTGTTTCTTTTAAGCCGTTTTCTCCCGTATTAAAAGTATGGTTATTAGCCAAAGACAACAGGTCAAAAACCGACAATTTTTCAGCGATTCGGCAATCAAATGAAAATTTCAAAGATTTATCTGAAAATTGCGCCGGAGCGCAATTTATCGGACCTTCTAAATTGGCAACAATAATTTTTTCTTCGGTTAAAAGATTTTTGATTTTTTTGAAAGGATAAGAAAAATCATTTTGATTTTTTGCGATCTGATATTCAACGCCCCTGTCAAACATCATATCCCCCAAAAACAATAATTCATGCAGCGGTTTTTCAGAGACATAAACACTCGCTGATATTTCTTCGGAAGATTCGCTTCGGGAAAAATAGCAAAACAAAACTGAAAAAATTAAAAACAAAATGATAAAATATAAAATTATCTTTAAAAATTTTTCTTGTAAATTTATTGCCATGTTTTTATTCTACCAAAAATAAAAGCCCTGCGGGGTCAGACCCCGCAGGGCTTTTAACCCCGCAGGGCTTTTAAAAATCTAGCCAGCCAACATTCCACCGTCAATCACAACATTAGAACCAGTCATATAAGAAGCCATATCAGAAGCTAAAAATGCCACCATATATGAAATTTCTTCTGGCTTGCCCGCTCTTTTCATAGGAATCTTGTCTAAAACCGCTTTTTCCGCTTCTTTATTTTCTTTAATCACATCTATCATCGGCGTGTCAATCAGGCCCGGAGAAATCGCATTTACTCTGATATTATGAGGCGCTAACTCCACTGCCAATGCCTCTGTCCAACCGGAAATTCCGCCCTTTGAAGCAACATAATGGGTTGCCGCGGCAAACCCAATTCCAACTTGTCCTGAAGCAATTGAAGAAATATTTATAATGGAACCGCTGTTATTTTTAATCATATGCGGCACAACTGATTTTGCCATTAAAAAATATCCTTTCAAATTTATATCCAAAACAAAATCCCAATCTTTTTCCGTCATTTCAACAAATGGTTTCAAAGAAAAAACGCCTGCATTATTTACCAAAATATCAATCTTGCCCCACTCACCAACAACCCTTTTTACCATCTCATTGATTTCTTCGGCATTTGTAACATCGCACTTAAAAGCCATTGCCTCCCCGGCCTGCGCCTCAATTTCAGAAACAACATTTTCGCATTCTTCCAAAGAAATATCGGAAATTGCTACTCTTGCTCCTGCTTGAGCCATTATTAAAGCGTGTGTCCTTCCCATGCCCCTTCTGGCTCCGGTAATAATTGCAACCTTATTTTTTAAATCAATCATAATTTTTACTCTGTTAAATAATTTCGCTTTCAGCGAAATTATTGCAAAGCAGTATTTAACAGGGTGAATTTTTAAAATCTCAGCGACCTTTACCCTCCTAAATTTTGGCTTTTAAAAAAACAAAATTCTAAGGGTTAAATGTTATTTTTGTTAAGCTGAAATTCTATTTGTTATTCCTAGATCCTCAAGCCAAAACTTGGAAGAGTGTTATTTTTTGGCAGATTCACAAATATCCCTAAAATCACAGCTGCCGCACTGCCATCCGGGCGTTGGCTCAAATTTGCTTTGTTTTATTTTCTCAATTCTTGAATTAATTTTTTCTTTTAATTCCTGTTTTTCTTTTTCGCTTCCCAAAAATGAAATTTTTTGCCCTTGGTCTAAATAATAATAGGTTAATTTTTTGGGCTCAATTTTAAAAACCTCTTCAGCGGCAATCTGGTAAAGCAACAACTGTTCTTTGTCGTCTTTTTCCAATTTTTCCTTGAAAGCTCCTGTTTTGTAATCAATTATTTCTATTTGTTCCCCAATCTTATCGATTCTGTCAATTTTCCCGATAATTGTCTGGCCTCCGATTTTCAAATTAAAATCTTTTTCCAGGGCCAAATCATCGCCAATTTTAACAATTTCCGGTTTTTCTTCGCGAAAATCATCATAAAATTTTTCTAAAGATTTTTTTCCTTGCTCAAAATATTCTTTTTTCTGCTCTTTGTCTTTAAACCATTCGTCAATCCAGTTTTTTTCATAAATCCCAAATAATTTATCAAAACCTATTTTTTGCCCTTGTTCTGAAGCCAATTTAACAAAATCAAATAAAGCGTTGTGGATTGTTTTTCCAAAACTGAAAGACGCCTTGCCCCTGACCGGTATTTTTAAAATATGGGCAAATTTATATTGCAAAGGGCAATTGTCAAACGCTTTGAATTGGGTAAAAGAAAAATATTTGGGCAGTAAAAATTCGTGCGCCTCTTTTTCCTTGTTTATTTTTCTCTCTTTGGTATTGAAATTTACTTCATTTGATTCAATGTTGCCGGCGTTAAATCCAAGTTCTGCCAAAAATCTGGAAATTTTCTTTTTTTTGATTCCGCCGTAATTTTCAGCCGAAGAAAAAAACAATCCTCTTTTAGCCCTGGTCATTCCCACATAAAACAACCTTCTTTCTTCCTCTAAATGAACATCGCCCTCAGGAATTTTATCCTTAATCAAGCCCTCGGGAATTTCAATTGAATCCTTTCTATTATCAACCGGAAATCTTTTATCAACCAAATTCGCCAGAAAAACATATTTGAATTCCAAACCCTTTGCCGCGTGAACAGTCATTATTTTTATAACATCAGGTCCTGTTTCCACATCAAAACTCAATTTCCCCTGTTCCCCTGATTCCAGTTCCAAATTCATTTCAACCATAAAATTTTTGAGAATCGGGTCTAAATTCGCTGTTTCAAAATTTCTAATTTTTTCATAAAACTGGTTTATTAAGTCAAAATCTTCTCTTCTCTCTTTTTTCGCCAGATATTCCAAATATCCGGAATCTTTAAGAAAAGAAATAAAAATTTCAGAAACATTTTTTTCTTTTGCCAATTCCGAGTGTTTTTTTATCAAGGATAAAATCAAGTTTATTTTTTTCTCAGAATCATTGGAAATTCCTCCGATTGCCGGCAACTCTGACAAACTCTCGTAAATAGACCTATTTCTTTTGTGGCTGTAATGGGTTATTTTCGCGATATCTTCAGTTGAAATTTTGAGAAACGGCAAATTTAAAACGCGAAACATTGCCGAACTTTCGTGATAATTGTCCAAAAGCTTGAAATAAGAAATTATGTCCAAAATAATCGGCTTTGAATACATTCCTCTTAAAGCCAAAAATTGGAAGGGCAAACCCTCTCTTTCCAAAACCCGGGAAAAATTCCCAGCGCCTTCGTTGGTTCTGGCTAAAATTGCAAAATCGCTGAATGTGGCTGTTTTGTCTTTTTCTAAAATTTCCGCGATTTTATCAACAACGCCGATTATTTCCTGGTCCAGGGTTTTAAAATGAAGGTGCTCAATAAATCCTTTTTCCTTACTAGAACTTATTAGCTGTTTATTTATGCCATTTATAAACTCTAACCTATTTGGATTATTTGCTTGAATAAATTTATAAGCTAAATCTAAAATGTTTTGCGTGGAGCGATAATTATTTATTAGCGCTATTTCCTTTGCTTTGGCAAAATCTTTTCTAAACTGAACCACATTTCTGTAAGAAGCGCCTCGCCAAGCGTAAATTGACTGGTCGTCGTCGAAGCAAACCGTTAAATTATTTTTCGGCTCCCCTAATAATTTTACCAGTTCATACTGAACCCAGTTTGTGTCCTGAAACTCGTCAACCAGAATGTATTTGAATTTATCCCTGTATTTTTTTAAAATTTTCGGTCTTTTTTTAAAAAGTTCCAGACAAAAATTTATTAAATCGCCAAAATCAAGGCAATTATTTTCCAAAAGCAAATCTTGGTATGTTTTGTAAGTTTCCGCCACTTCATTCAAGCGTTTTTTGTCTTCTTTTTGTTTTTTTGCAAAACTCAAATAATCGTCGGGATAAATTTCTTGGTCCTTGCATCTGGAAAAATGGGAAATCAGCGCCTGAATAAATTTGTTGGGATTTCCCAGCTGCTTGTAATAATCAAATTTAAATCTGTTCAGGTTTTGCCTCACCAAAAGCCAGGCGCTGGTTTCGTCTAATAATTTAAAATCAGTTGAAATCCCGATATCCAAACCATTTTCTCGCAAAATCCTTTCGCAAAAAGAATGAAATGTGGAAATCCACAAATCCGCGTATCCGAAAGAAAGCAAATCATCAACCCTTTCAACCATTTCTTCAGCCGCTTTATCAGTAAAAGTAAGCGCCAAAATTTCCTCTGGTTTGGCGAGTTTTTTTTCTATCAAATAAACCACTCTCTGCGCTATCACCGCTGTTTTTCCGGTTCCAGCCCCGGCGATTATCAAAACCGGGCCTTGTTTGTAAATAACCGCCTGTTTTTGTTCCTTATTTAGGTTTTTTAAATTTGATTCCATTTTTTTATTTCACCCTCCTAAGTTTTTGACTTTACTAAAAATGGAAGGAATATTAAGTTTTATTTAATTTTTAATGCCATTCTTTGACTTTAACCCTTCTAAACCAAAAATTTGGGAGGGTGAATTTATTATAGAAAATAATCAGAAATAAAAAAAGGTCGGAAATCCCCCGCCCCAAAAGACGAAAAAAATCCGACATCTAAGATTCTAAGATATAATACAATTTCTTGGTAAAATCAGCTCCACTTCGCCAGTTTTTGGATTCCAGAAGACAAAAATCGTCTTTCTTTCTGCTTTTTTTATATATACCAGACAATCCGAAAAAGTTGTGGAAAAACGAAGTTCGTGTTCTTCAAGCTGTTCTTTAGTTAACACCATTCCTTGTTTTATCATCAAAATACCTCTTTTTAAAAAAGATAACACAAAAATCAGAAAAAATCAAGAAAAACAAAAACCTTGCCGCAAAGCGGCAAGGTTTTTTGTTTTGAGTCTTCTTTAGAATTTTTTAAAAAAATCCTTTTTCATCGGTCTGGCTTCATTAACCGTAAGGTTTCTTCCATCAAACTCTT
>JAUYFS010000031.1 GCA_030689665.1 bacterium | reverse complement strand
GATATGGATTTTTTAACAATAGTTATCGCAATAGCAGCTTTAATAATTCTTTGGTTTGTTTTTACCTATAACGGATTAGTAGTTTTTAGAAACAGGGCCAGAGAGGCCTGGTCTGACATAGAAGTTCAGCTTCAAAGAAGATATAATTTAATTCCCAATTTAGTTGAAACCGTGAAAGGATACACTGCTCATGAAAAAGATGTTTTTGAAAAAGTCAGTCAGGCAAGAGCAAGCGCAATGGGAGCGAAAAATCCCGGAGAAAAAGACAAAGCAGAGAATATTCTTAGTGGTACCTTGAAAACTCTTTTTGCTATTACTGAAAATTATCCTCAACTCAGGGCTTCGGAAAACTTTTTAGGCCTGCAGAGAGACCTAACAGACACTGAAGATAAAATTCAAGCAGCCAGAAGATTTTATAACGGATTGGTTCGCGATTTGAATAATAAAATAGAAAGCTTTCCCAATAACCTAATCGCTGGAATTTTAGGTTTTCAAAAAGCTGAATTTTTTGGAGCTGCGTCTGAAGAAGCAAAAGAACCAGTTGCAGTCAAATTCTAAAACACTAAACCCAAACCCCAAATCCCAATACCCAATGTCCAACAAAATCCCAAGTCCTAAATCTCAAAAATAATTAGGCATTAGGGTTTAGGGCTTTGTTGGTCATTGTGGTTTGGTCATTGTGATTTATTTGGAACTTGGCGCTTTGAATTTGGAATTTATTGTTTTACGTTTTGCGCTTTAACTTTTGAATTATTTTTTATGTCCAATCTTTATCAGCAAATTTCTTCCAATAACAGAAAGACATATTTTTTGATTTTTTCGTTTTTAATCCTTTTTATTATTTTGGGATGGTTTTTGAGTTATTTGTTTCAAACGCCCGGTTTGTTGATAATTGCCGTTATTTTCAGCGTTTTAATGAGTTTTTTAAGTTATTGGTATTCTGATAAAATCGTGCTGAAACTGACAAAAGCCCAGCCAATAAAAAAAGATGATTTCAGAGAGCTATTTAATATAGTGGAAAATTTATCAATTGCCAGCGGGATTCAATCGCCAAAAATATATTTAATGCAGGAAGAACAGCCAAACGCTTTTGCAACCGGCAGGGATGAAAAAAATTCAGTGATTGCCGTTACAACAGGATTATTAAAACTTCTTGATAAAAATGAAATAGAAGGTGTTATTAGCCATGAGTTGAGCCATATTAAAAATCGTGATATTCTGTTAAGCGCTGTCGTGGTTGTTCTTGTCGGCGTGATTGTTGTTGTTTCTGATTTAGTAATCAGATTAACTTTTTGGGGAGGATTGAAAAACAAAAATAGCGATAGCAGGTCTTCAATCGGAGTTTTATTGACTATAATCGGTTTTTTGTTTATTATTTTATCGCCAATCTTAGCGAAAATAATCCAGTTCGCGGTTTCCCGCAAAAGAGAATTTTTGGCTGATTCCAGCGCTGTTCTTTTAACCCGTTATCCCGAGGGACTGATAAACGCTCTGGAAAAAATAAATAATTATCCGCATTCCGCAAAAATTGCCAATAATGCCGTTGCTCATTTGTTTATTGCCAATCCTTTTAGGCGACAAAATGATAAAAACTTTCTGGTGAAGCTTTTTTCCACCCATCCTTCAATTGAGGAACGAATTACAAAATTAAGAGAAATTATAATTTGATTATGAAAAAAAGAATACCAAAATCAATAAAAAAATATTTAAGAAAAGAGAAATCCCGAATCCGCAGGGGATTTTTAGATTTTTCTAAAAGAGAAACTGAGCTTAACGAGAGCTTGAAAAAAGTCGGCTTAATTGCTATAGAAAAGAAAGAGGGGCAAATTCTGAAAAAAGTTGATAAAAAACAAAATAAAAGCAATAAAAATGAAAATAATTGACATTTATAATTTAGCAATAGAAATGGGGATTGAAGCGGATTTCAGGGGAGAAAAAGAAATTCAAAGAAAACTCGATTCGGTAAAAGAAAAATACGATAAGTTAAATGAAAAAGAAAAAGAACTGTTCGATAGGGAAAAATTGACCAATCCCTACAGCGATACCAGAATGCTTTTTGGCGATACCGAGAAAGAAATAAAAAGAATTTTGGTTGGCATTGATATTGAAGGGCAAGAGCTTATTTGGGCAAAAGAAAACGGAGTTGATTTGGTTATGTCTCATCATCCAGAGGGTTTGGCTTTGGGCGGGTTAGACGATGTTATGGATTTGCAAATAGATGTTTTGGCTCAAAACGGCGTTCCAATCAACATAGCGGAAAAATTGCTTCATAAAAGAATTCAAGAGGTTGCCAGAGGAATTTCTCCGGCAAATGTTAATAGGGTGGTTGATTTTGCAAAACTTGTCGGAGTCCCTTTTATAAATATTCATAGTCCAGCTGATAATTTAGCCGCTGATTTTTTGGATAAAAAAATAAAAGAAAAAGAACATTATTTTGTGAAAGACATAATGAATACCATATTGGACATTCAGGAATACAGAGAGGCGGAAAAATTGGGGGTTGGTCCGAAAATTTTTGTTGGAAACCCTGAAAATAGGGCCGGGAAAATTGTTTTAACAGAAATGACAGGCGGCACCAGCGGTTCTTCTGAAATTTATGAAAAACTAGCCCAAGCGGGAGCAGGCACTATTATTGGAATGCATATGCAGGAAAAACACAGGGAAGAAGCGGAAAAGGCGCATATTAATGTTGTGATAGCAGGACATATATCATCGGATTCTTTAGGTATGAATTTATTTTTAGATGAACTTGAAAAACAGGGAATTGAAATAATTCCTTGTGGCGGCCTCACACGCGTAAAAAGAATTTAAATATAATGATTATGAAAAACAGCAAGAATTTTAAGAGAGGGAATTTTAATCCCAGTCGCAACAAACCTGTTTCTTCGGAAAAACAAAAAAGCAATGTAATGGGTCTTTCCGAGGGTGATTATTTTAAGGGGTTTGGAAAAATAATCAGAAGGTCTGTTCCAGGGCCTGTCATTTTTATTGTTAGCGACGGGTATGGATGCATAGAAGCGGTGATAAAAGATTCTGATTTTAAAGAGGGAGATGTTGTTGAACTAAGCGGAGAAGTCAGGGAGAGAGCGGGTAAAATTCAAATAGAAATAGAAAAAATCTTTCCTGCCCAAAAAGATTTCGGTTTGTTGTTTGAAAAAAACAGCGAGCCAGTGAGGGTGGATTTTAGCATCAAATCGCAAAGATTAGAAAAACTAAAACCCTATTTTATAAAAATCGCGAAAAGAATAAGAAGGGCGCTTTTGGAAAACCAGCCGATATTAATAAGGCACCACTCTGACGCTGATGGAATAATAGCCGGTTTGGCAATAGAACAATCGTCTAAAAAATTTATAAAAAAGATTGGGCTAGACCCGGAATATGTTGTCTACAGAAGTCCGAGCAAAGCTCCTTTTTATGAAATTTCCGATGTTTTCAGAGATGTTATTCTTTCGGAAAGGTTGAGACAATTTGAACAAAAAAAACCTCTTATTATTGTCTTAGATAATGGTTCAACGCCAGAAGATGTTTTGGGATTAAAAACTCTTTTTTCTCTTGGTTTTGAAGTTATTGTTGTTGACCACCACAACCCCATTGTAATAGAAAACAAAAAAACCCTTGTGGATGAATATCTTTCTTTGCATTTAAACCCTTATAAAGAGGGTTTAGACAGCCAAACATGCGCAGGAATGCTTGCTTATGAATTAGCCAGATTTATCTGCGAGGATTATGAGAGCAAAACCTTTCCGGCTGTTGCCGGAATAAGCGACAGATGTTTAATTGAAGAAACCGATGAGTATATAAAAAACAGCGGCGAGTCAAGGGTTTTTTTGGAAAAAATAGGAATTGCCATTGATTTTATTTCTTATCACATCAGGTTTAATCCCGGCAAAGGGCTTTTTGAAGAATTATTTCAAAATAATGAATTTGTTGAAACCATAAACGAAGAAGTAAGAAAAGGATTTGAAACCCAACTTCAAAGCACTATGCCTTATTTAAGGACTAAAGAAATTGAAGGGGTTGTTTTTTCTTACATTGACCTTGAAAAATACACGGTAAGATTTAAATATCCGGCTCCGGGCAAGGTTACTGGCGCTATTCACGACATTCTAGCAACGGAAAAAGAAACTCTGCCCCTAATAACCTTGGGCTGTTTAACGGATATGATAATTATAAGAGCGACAAAACCAATACTTCCTGTCAGCGAGATAATCAAAACCTTAAAAAAGGATTTGCCTCAAGCAAATATTGACGGCGGCGGCCACGATTGCGCTGGTTCAATAAAATTTGTTTCAGCTCATTTTACCGAGGTTCTTGAAAATATAAAAAATCAGGTAAAAAATATTCATTATCTTGAGAAAAATCAGGAAGAATAATGAAATATGCTGAAAAAAACAAACAAACTCATTAAAAAAACAAGCGCAAAGAGTAGGGGCGTGTTTCTTTTCTCTGGTGGTTTAGATTCTATTATTGCGGCAAAAATTTTATTAAACCAAGGGATTAAAGTTTTGGGATTAATTTTCAAAAGTTATTTTTTTAATGAAAAACAAGCCGTTGAATCGGCAAAACAAATTGGTTTGGAGTTCCGAGTTATTGATTTTTCCAAAGTTCATTTGAAAATTGTTAAAAACCCTGAATTTGGGCGCGGAAAAAATATGAATCCCTGTATTGATTGCCATCTTTTGATGTTTAAAAAGGCAAAACAAATTATGAAAAAAGAGAAATTTGATTTTGTCGCTTCGGGTGAGGTTTTAGGAGAAAGGCCAATGAGCCAAAATAAAGAAGCGTTATTTTTGATAGAAAGAGAAGCAGGATTGCAGGGCTTGATTTTAAGGCCGCTCTCAGCCAAAGTTTTGCCAATAACTTTGCCGGAAAAATACAAATGGGTGAAAAGGCAGGGCTTGCAAGGAATTAAAGGAAGAGCCAGAAAAATCCAATTAAGTTTGGCAAAACAATTTAAAATAAAAAAATTTCCGTCGCCGGCAGGAGGATGTATTTTAACCGAAGAGGTTTTTAGCAACAGATTGGGTGAATTATTTGAAGCTCAAGACAAGTTAGCTAAAAATGATTTTGATATTTTGAGAATTGGCCGCCATTTTTGGCTGGACAAGAAAATAAAAATCGTGGTTGGAAGAAACCAGGAAGAAAATGAAAAAATTGAAAAATTAAAAAAATTAAAAGATGTTTTAATGTCGCTGAAAAATTATCCGGGACCGACAATTTTAATAAGAAATTATTCGCAAAAAAAATTAAGCGAAGTAATTATCAAAAAAGCCAAAATTTTGTTATTAAAATACTCTCCAAAAGCAAAAAACCAAAAAGATATACAATTAGAAATTGTAAATTGAAAATTATTTAGGATTTGGGATTTAAACCTTTAATCATATATGTTTCCCCAAGTTTGTATCCCAGTTTCCTATAATATTCTTTAACCCCTATTCCCGAAATAACAGAAATTTTATCCAAGCCAAATTCTTTTTGGGTAATTTTTTCCGCTATTTTTATTAATTTTTTACCCAGTCCTTTGTGCTGCGGAGCTAATTTTTTCTCGGAAATAGGAACCATTTGCCCGAAAGTGTGCAATTCTCTTATAATTGCCGAGTTTTGCAATTCTTTGATAAAATGTCTTTTTTTGCTGAAAATCTGGGAAGGAATTCTTAAACGCAGCAAGCTGAAAAGTTTTTTTCTGTCAGTCGTTTCAAAACTTAAAAAAATTTCCTTGCCCTCAGAACTTTCATAATCTTGCCTGAATAATTTTACCTTGTCTTTTGGATTATAATTATCCCTTACTTCTCTGCATCTTATGCATTTGCACTGCCAGCCCTCTTTTCTCATTTGTTTTTGGAGTTCTTGCCTTAAATTAGGAACTAAACAGCCGGCAACAATGTTATTTGTCGGAATATCCCTGATTAATCTTTGGATTCTGCAGTAATAAGGAATGGTTTTTTTAATAAATTTTAACAAAGAAACCAGCTGTTTTGGCGAATAAGGCCGGTATTTTTTTGTTTTAAACCATTTATACAGCGGCGCTGTTTTTAAAACCACGCAGGGATATATTTTTAAAAGGTCGGGCTGAAATTCTGGTTCTGAAAATATTTTTTCAAAAACTATTTTGTCTTTTTTAATGTCAGAGCCGGGCAAATTAGGCATAAGGTGATAGCAAATTTTAAAACCAGCGTCTTTTAAAAGTTTTGTCGCTAAAATTGTTTCTTTTGTCAGATGGCCCCTTTTGTTTATTTTTAAAATTTTGTCAAAAATTGTTTGGACGCCTATTTCCACCCTGGTGCAACCCAATTTTCTCATTCTTTTTATTTCTTTTTCATTTATAAAATCTGGCCTGGTTTCCAAAGTTATGCCAATGATCCTGTATTTTGATTTTTCATTTATTTTTTGCAGTTTTTCCAAACCAAGATTTTTAAACTTGTTTTCTTTTAAGCCATATTCATCGCAAGCCCTGAAACATTCTTTAATAAACCAGTTTTGATATTGTTTTGGCAGGAAAGACCAGGTTCCGCCAATAACAATCAGCTCAATTTTGTCAGCATTATGGCCTGTTGCTTCCAAAGCCCTAATCCTCATTTTTACCTGCTTATAAGGGTTGTAATCGCACATTATGGCTCTCATAACAGCAGGTTCGTCTTTTAAATAGCTTTTGGGAACATTTTTTTGCGTGGGGCAGAAGAAACAAGAGCCCGGGCACTTATAAGGTTTTGTCAGTATTGCGACAATTGCCACTCCTGAAAGCGTTCTTATTTTTCTTATTCTCAGAATTTCTTCCAGATTTTTATTTCTTTCTATTTTTTTATTTTCCAGCAGGTTATAATAAATACTAAGAATCTCGCTGTTTTTGAGAATTTTTTCAGCTTTTGTTAATGTTGAGTATTTCCTTTTGATTTGGTCCAATTCTTTCGCGGTTTTTGTTCTTTTTCGCAAGGCCTCTATAATAAGTTTTTCAATAATTTTTTCGTCCATATGAAAAAAGAAATTTCCGAAAACATAATAAAAAAAACAAAAGATTTTTACGATTTGATTTCCTTGGATTTTGACAGAACCCGTTCTTTTAATTGGCAGGAAATAAGCCCTTTTATTGATAAATTCATAAAGCCAGGAGACAAAATACTAGATTTAGGATGCGGGAATGGCCGGCTTTTTGATTTGCTAAAAGAAAAAAATATTTCCTACTTTGGCGTTGATAATTCAGAACAATTAATCGGAATAGCGGAAAAAAAATACGGAATGGCTGGCGCAAAATTCCTGGCCGTAGATATTTTAAAACTTCCTTTTGCTGAAAATTCTTTTGACGCGGTTGTTTCTTTGGCTGTTTTTCATCACATTCCTTCAGAACAAAACCGGCAAATTTTTTTTCAGCAGATTAAAAAAGTTTTAAAAAACAAAGGGATTTTGATTTTAACAAGCTGGAATTTATGGGAAAACCCAAAAGCCAAATGGCTTTTGTTTAAGTATACCCTTTTAAAACTTTTGGGAAAATCTGATTTGGATTTTTTTGACATTTTTTATCCTTGGAAAAATTCCCAAGGGGAAATAGTAGGGAATCGCTATTTGCATTTTTTCTCTCCAAAAAAACTTGAAAAAATCGCAACAAAAAATGGCTTTGATATTATTGAGTCCGGAATTTTGCCAAGAAGCCAAAAATACTCTAATATCTACTTAATAGCAAGAAAAAAATAAAAATGGAGATTTGCTTTTTTGATGATTCTATTAAAAAGTTTGTTGCTTCTTTAGAAAAACTAACTATAGCGAAAATTTTACGCACATTAGATTTGCTTGAGAAATTTGGTCGCAATTTGGGATTGCCTCATTCTAAGAAAGTTTCCAAAAACTTGTTTGAATTAAGGGTCAGAGGTAAACAAGAAATAAGGATTTTTTACGCTTTTTCCGGTTCAAATATTGTTTTATTTCATATTTTTATTAAAAAATCTCGGAAAATCCCCAAAAAAGAAATAAATATTGCCTTGAAGAAATTAAAACAACTTGACTTAATATAACATATTTGTTATCTTTAGAAAAAATATGAAAAAATATAAAAATGTAAAAATGGAATTATTAAGGGATTTTGAAGTAAAAAAAGAATACGAAAATTTAGGCGCTGAGTTTCTTTTAATTGAGGAGGTAATAAAAAGGAGAAATAAAAAAGGGATAACCCAGAGAGATTTGGCTCAAAAAATAGGCACCAAACAATCAGCCATTTCCAGGTTTGAATCAGGTTCATATAATCCCAGTATTTCTTTTTTGAAAAAGTTAGCAGACGGATTAGACGCTAATTTAAATATTTCATTAATAACCAAAAAATAAATTTATGAAAAAACGCCTTAATATCTGTGTTTCCGGAGCTGCGGACACTAGTCATTGTTGCAAAAACATTGTTGAATTAAGCAAGGAGGTCGGGAAAGAAATTGCCAGGCAAAACTTGGTATTATTGACTGGCGCGACAACAGGAGCTCCTTATTATTCAGCAGTTGGCTGCAAAGAAAAAAATGGAATATCAATCGGCTTTTCTCCCGCTAGCACGGAAAAAGAGCATATTAAATCTTACAAACTTCCAATAGACAAATTTGATTTAATTGTTTATACGGGATTTAATTATGCCGGAAGAAACCTTTTATTAACGCGCGCCAGCGACGGCGTTATTATAATTTGCGGAAGAACCGGAACCTTGAATGAATTCACGGTTGCCTTTGAAGATGACAAACCGGTCGGAATTTTAGAAGGAACAGGGGGAACGGCCGATATGATCAGAGGGATTTTAAGCCAGGGCTACAGGGGTAGGGGAAATGTTATTTTTGACGAGGACCCAAAAAATTTGGTCATTCGGCTTGTAAAACTCATAAACAAAAAAAGGAATAATTATACCTAATAAAGGTCGGATAAAAAACAAAATTTTTATGCCAGAACAGGGAAAATATATCGGTAAAATAGTCCATTATTTTTCAAACCTCGGGGTTGCGGTGATTAAAGTTGAAGAAGGCGAATTGAAAATCGGAGACAAAATAAGAATTGTCGGCGGCCAAGAAACAAACTTTGAGCAAAATATTGAGTCAATGCAGGTTGACCGCAAAGATGTTTCAGAGGCAAAAGCCGGCGATGAAGTCGGAATGAAGGTAAGCCAAAAAGTCCGCGACGAATACAGGGTTTATAAAATAGTTTAGTTTATTTCTAAAAAAAGTTTATTATAAAAGCCAATTTATTTGGCTGATTGATTGGTTTACCCTCCCAAATTTTTGACTGAGGCGGGTAGATTAAAGATAGCCAACAATTTAAAATAATTAATATTCCAATGTTTAACCCTTTCAAAGTCAAAAACTTGGGAGGGTAAAAAGGATGAATAAAAAACATTTTTTGGCCATTTCTTCTTTGGTAGGAACGATTTTAGGGGCTGGAATTTTCGGAATTCCCTATTCAATAACTTACTCCGGTCTTAAGCCGGCTATTTTTTATTTTATTATTTTGGGAATTGTGGTGACCTGTTTTCACTTGATGTTTGGAGAAATTATTTTAAGAAATTCAGATAATCACAGATTTATTTATTATGCTGAAAAATATCTAGGCAAATGGGGGAAATATGCCATTTTATTTTCAACGATTGTTGGTCTTGGCGGAGCCCTGCTTTCTTTTATTATTTTAGGCGGTGATTTTCTTTATTTGGTTTCTTTTCAAAAAATCAATCCGATTATTCTTGCTGTTTTGTTTTGGGTTTTTTTAAGTTTTGCCGTTTTAAGAGGTTTTCATTTTGTGGCAAAATTAGAAGCTATTCTTGACACGATTTTTTTTATTCTAGTTATTTTTATTTTCGCTTCTATCGCGCCATTAGCGGATTTTAGTTTAATTCCATTTTCAACAAGCAATTCATCAGGATTAGCTTACGGAGTTATTTTATTTTGTTTGATTGGGTGGATGAGCGTTCCTGCTGCCAGACAAATTTTGGGTAGCAAAGAGAATTTAAAAAGCTTAAAGAAAATCATTATTTCAGCTGGAATCATAACAACTATTTTTTCCGCAATATTTGGCTTGGTTTTTGCCGCTATTTCGGGTCCGCTTACCACGCCAAATGTATTTCAGGGAATTTCTCTAATGGTTAATCCTCAAATAATAGCTCTTTTGGCTGTTTTTGGAACCTTGCTGATTTCCACCTCGTTCTTAATTATTGCTATCTATTTTATTGATTGTTTGGTTTTAGATTTGGGATTAAATAGAAAATATTCAAGATGTTTTGTTTTGCTGTTGCCCCTGGTTTTATTCTTGTTGGGCTTCAGGGATTTTATTTTACTGATAAGCGCCTTGGGCGTTATTTTGGGAACAATTGACGGGATTATAATTATTCTTTGCTACAAAAAAGCGAAAAACGATTATGAAAGAGAGCCGGAATACGAGCTAAAAATTCCAAACTTTATTCTCAGTATTTTTATTTTGATTCTTCTTGCCGGCGCAGTTTGTTTTTTTCTGCCTTAAACTGCCTTTACGAACAGGATTTTAAGAACTAAAATAGAAAAATATGCGCTATATTGCCGATTTTCATATTCATTCCAAATACTCGCGCGCCACCTCTAGAGAAATGGACTTGGAGCACATAAGCGAATGGGCCAAAATAAAAGGAATCCAAATTGTGGGAACAGGCGACTTTACTCACCCAGAGTGGTTGGAAGAAATAAAAAACAAACTTGAACCGGCCGAGGCAGGCCTTTTTAAATTTAAAAATTCCAGCTCGGCAATCAGGTTTATTCTGACAACAGAAATAAGCTGCATTTATTCCAAAGGAAACAAAGTCAGAAAAATCCACTTGGTATTTTTTGCTCCAAATCTGGAATCAGTTGAAAAATTCAATACTCAGCTTGGTTGGACCGGCGGCAATTTAAAAAGCGACGGCAGGCCGATTTTGGGAATGGATGTAAAAGAATTGGTGAAAATCGCTTTGGATATTTCAAAGGATTTTTTCATAGTTCCTGCGCATATTTGGACGCCATGGTTTTCTGTTTTTGGTTCAAAATCAGGATTTAATTCCATAGAAGAGTGCTTTGAGGAATATACCAATAATATTTTTGCTTTG
Organism: bacterium; assembly: GCA_030689665.1. GTDB lineage: Bacteria > Patescibacteriota > Minisyncoccia > Minisyncoccales > JAUYFS01 > JAUYFS01. The sequence goes on along the minus strand of JAUYFS010000031.1, from coordinate 3,225 downwards.
GAAACTGGTTTAAGCTCGGATCCGGCGATGAATTGGATGGTTTCCGGTTTGGACAAATACACACTTATCAGCAATTCTGACGCTCACAGTCCGGCAAAATTAGGCAGAGAAGCCAATATTTTTGAGGGCTCTGAAATTGATTATTTTAAAATCATTGAAGCAATTAAACAAGGCGGCAAGGAAAACGAACTGCCATTGAAAATGAAAGCGACAATAGAGTTTTTTCCAGAAGAAGGGAAATACCACTACGACGGACACCGGGTTTGCGATGTTTGTTTAGCGCCAAAAGAAACAAAAAAATACAATGGCATATGCCCTAAATGCGGCAGGCCATTGACAGTTGGAGTTCTTTACAGGGTTGGCGAATTGGCAGACAGAGATGAAGGTTTCAAGCCCAAAAATTCCCTGCCTTTTTATAATTTGGTGCCCTTGCAAGAGATAATCGCTGATTCTTTAAATTTGACAACAGTCAGCCAAAAAGTGAAAAATGAGTATGATAACCTGATAAAAAACTTTGACAATGAATTCAATGTTTTGCTTGATGTTTCAGAACAAAATTTAATGGAGAAGATAGATTTAAGAATAGCAAAAGGAATTATAAATGTAAGGCAGGGAAAAGTTGGGAAAGAGCCGGGCTATGACGGGGTTTTTGGGAAGATAAGAGTATCTCCAAATGGAAACATAGAAAAAAAGAAACAAAAAAAACAAGAAAGTTTGTTTTAAACGTAAAGCGCAAAACGTAAAGCGAAAAGCGTAAAACAAGGTCAAAAGTCAAATATCAAATGTCAAAAGCGCAAGTCAAAGTTCAAAAGTTTTTAGTTTTTCAGTGCAATTATTTTTTACTTTTGACTTTTGAGTTGTAGTTTTGACTTTTGCGTTTTGAACTTTAAGTTTGTAATGTAAATCTATGATAACCGGATATGACTTTGGAAAAATATCAATAAATGGCGATGATTATTATGTGGATGTTTTTATTGATTGGAATGAAAAGGTTAAAAATTGGCAAAGAGAAGAAAGCCATAGTGTAAAAGAAAAAGATTTAAAAGAAGTTCTGGATTTAAAACCAGATATTATTGTTATTGGAACAGGAGAATCAGAGATGCTAAGGGTCTTGCCCGAAATTCAGGAATTGATTATAAATAATGATATTGGTTTGGTAGTTAAAAAAACTTTGGAAGCAATAAGTTTTTTTAATAAATCTTTGGCTGAAAATAAAAAAATTATCGGACTTTTCCACTTAACTTGTTAAAAATGAACAATACAATAACGAAAATACAAAAAATAACAAATAGTTTGTATGACTTGGCTGACCCGCTTCCGGAAACCGAACCCTTGAAATTCAAAATAAAAGAAAAAGCGCTTGAGATTTTTGAGAAATTAATTCTTTTAGAAGGAAGTTATGCCGAGCTAAAAACAAACGAGCTGGAAAAGAAGTGCAATGATATTCTTAATGAAATTGTTTTAATGAGACAATATCTTGAGTTTTCAGAAAATTTTAATTTTTTGGACAAAGGACTTTTGGATAATTTAAAGGAGGCCTACAGCAGATTGTTTGGTTATGTTTCAGGAGTAATTAAAAGCCAGGAAGTTGTTGAAAGAAAATCCAGAATCAAGAAATTATTGGATTTATTCAAAAAAGAAAAAGAATTGAAAACAAATGATATAACTAGGGCAATGGGCAATCTTTCAGAAAGAACAATCAGGAGAGACTTGAATTTTTTATTGGAAAAGGGCGTTATAGAGAAAATAGGAGATAAAAAAATAACAAAATATGTTTTCTTAAGCCCAGGGCGTTTATCGGACATTTAACTGATATAATATGTCCGATAAATGTCCGATAAGAAAAAATCCCCAAGAAATCAACACTTTTTCATATTTTTTCCAAAGCACTGTCCGTAATGTCCGATAAAATTATAAAGGATTATGCAAGGCAAAGCAGAAATAGAAAAAGAATTTAATAGAGCTTATTTTCAGTATATTGGACCAATATACAGATTTTTTTATTTGAAAACAGATTCACAGGAAATTGCCGAGGATTTGGCAAGCGAGACCTTTTTACGCCTGTGGAAAACTTTAAGTTCAGGAGAAAATATAAATAATCCAAGGGCTTTTTTATATAAGATTGCCCGAAACTTATTAACTGATTTTTACAGGAAAAAAGCTCAAAAAACAGAGATTTCCCTTGATTCTGCGCCAGAAATCATTGATTCTGACAATTTTCAGCAAAGAATAATAAACAACAGCGAAATAGAAAGAATAAAAAAAGCAATGCAGGGTTTGAAAGAAGAGTACCAGCTTGTTATTATTTGGCACTATTTGGAAGACATACCCATAAAAGAAATAGCGGAAATAATGGAAAAAACCGAGGGAAATATAAGGGTTTTACTACACAGAGCCTTACAAGCATTGAAAAACTCAATAAATTATTGAGTTTTTCAATGCTAAACCCCAAGCCCCAATAACCAATACCCAACAAAATCCCAAGTCCTAAGCCTCAAAAAGAAACGATTGGTCATTGGGGTTTTGGGCTTTATTGAGTATTGGGATTTGGGCATTGGGGTTTTCAACTGTAATAACTGTAATACTTTGCGGTTTTTTTCGTCTTCTCTTTAATAGATACAATTCTATGGATGAAAAATTCCTAATCCAAAAAATACGCTCTCTGAAAGAAATAGAACCCAACCAAGATTGGGTTAATTCAACATATACAAAAATTACCGGCGCTCAAACAGGAAAAGGCCTTGTTCTTGAGGTTTTTCCCAGATTTACCTGGAAACTGGCAGCTGTTTCCAGTTTTTCTTTTGCTTTGATTGTGGTTCTTTTGGTTCCTTTTTTCTTTCTTAATAACCACAATAAAGAACTGGAAAACCAGCTTCAAATTACCCAGCAAAAAATACAGGAATTAAAGGTTTCCATTGCTGAAAACAAAGAAATAATACCAGCAGCGGAAAAAGTGGCTCAAACTCTTAATGAAACAGGAATTGCAATAAAAAAGGCGCAAGAACAAAACAATAAGCAAGCAATAAAGGGCTTGCTGGCTCAGGCAATTGAAATCCAAATCCAAAAGCAGGAAACGGAAAAGGTTTTAGCAAAAAAGATAGAAGCTCCGGAATGGGAAAGTTCAATAAAAGGAATCGTTAGCGCGGAAATCAAGGATTTGGAAACAAGAACCTTGAATGACGAACAACAAAAGCTTTTTGAACAAGCAAAATTAGAGTTTTCCAC
>JAUYFS010000026.1 GCA_030689665.1 bacterium | reverse complement strand
GAATGAAAATTGGAATAATGTTTGGAAACCCGGAAACAACGCCGGGCGGATTAGCATTGAAATTTTATTCTTCAGTAAGATTGGAGTTAAGAAAAACTGTCCAAATAAAAAATAAAGACGAAATTGTCGGTTCCAGAATAAGGGCAAAAGTTGTTAAAAATAAAGTGGCTCCTCCATTTAAGACGACTGAATTTAACATTTATTATAATGAGGGAATTTCTTACATTGCTGATTTAATTGACTTGGGCGTTAAATACGGAATTATTAAAAAATCAGGAGCTTGGTTTCAATTTGGGGAGCAAAAATTAGGGCAGGGGCAGGAAGGAGCCAAACAATTTTTAGAACAAGACGAAAAAACCGCCCAAGAGATAAAAAAGGCGATTTTGGAAAAAGTTAAAGTCCAAAACTAAATTTATCCGGGAGAAAAGGGAAGCAGTCCCAAAAACCTGGCTCTTTTGACAGCTATTGCTAATTTTCTTTGATGGCGCGCGCAGAGCCAATTTTTTTTTCTAGGTTTTATTTTTGCCAAACTGGAAACATATCTTTTTAATGTTTTTTCGTCTCTGTAGTCAATTTCATTTACATTTCTTCGGCAAAAAATACATTCTTTTTTGTTAATCATATTCATTTTTAATTTTAGAAGGGAATATCATTTACATCTATTTCATTTGTGTCTTCAATAATCGGGATGTCTTCATCAGCCCCTTGAATTTTTTTTCTTTCAGTCGGCGTTGAATCAAAGCTGCTTGTTTTCGGACCCATTTGCAAGTTTTCTCCGACTATTTCAGTTCGGTATTTTTTATTGCCGCTATTATCCTGCCAGGTTCTGGTTTCTATTCTTCCTTCAATTAAAACCAAGGAGCCCTTTTTCAGGTATTGCGAGGCAACTTCTGCCAACCTTCTCCATAAAACAATGTTGTGAAAATCAGTTTTTTCTTGTTTTTGATTGGAATCCCTATCTACCCAAAATCTGCTTGTAGCCAATCCAAAAGCGCAAACCGGCTGGCCGCTGGGAGTCATTCTCATTTCCGGGTCTCTTGTTAATCTTCCTAATAAGAAAACTTTGTTTAAATTCATATTATTTTGGATTATTTAATTTCTTGTTCAATTCCTTTTTCTAAAATTTCATCCAATTTTTCTTCAATTTGCTCAATGCTTGTTTTGACTCCGCCGGTTTTTCTTTTTGCGGCTGGTCTTCTGATTTCTCTCCTGATAAATCTGGCAGATGTTCTTTGTTTCTTTTTGGAAACAATCAAATGCCTTAAAATATTCTTGTTGTTTTTAAGCTCTTTTTCCAAGCCAGCGATATTGTCCGGATTGGCAAAAAAACTAAAACTTAAAAAATACGCCTGAGATTTTTTTCCAATTTTATAAGCCAGATTTATAAATCTTATATTTTCCAGATTATTTAAAGCGCCCCCTTTTTCTTGCAGGGAAGAGATGATGTCCTGATTTATCTGTTTTGCCGCGTCTTCTTTTATTTCCGGCAATACTAAAAAACTTAATTCGTATAATTTCATAATCAATATTAATAATACTAGCAGATTATCGCCCCTAAATCAAGGTTTAATTAATACTTAGCCCCATTTTTCTTTTTACGGTTTCCATTGAAGATTTGGCAATTTTTTGAGCTTTTTTCCTTCCAATTTCCAAAACTTCTTTCAAATAAATATCCCTTCCTTCCAATTCTTTTATTTTTTTGCTTATGGGAGATAATTTTTCTATCAGTAAATCGCTCAATTCTTCTTTTAGCTGTTTGTAATTTTTATTGATAAAATGTTTCTCCGTTTCTTTGATTGTTTTTCCGCTGAATAAAGAATAGATTGTTAAAAGATTTGAAATGCCAGCTTTTTTCTTTGCGTCATATTTTATTTTTTTGCCTGAATCTGTCACAGAACGGGATATTTTTCTTTTTATGTCTTTTTCAGAATCTGTGATATAAATGCAGCTTTCTTGATTTTCGTCGCTTTTTGACATTTTTTTGGTCGGGTCAACAAGGCTCATAATTTTTGCCCCGATTTTTAAAACCTTGGCTTCGGGAACCTTAAAGGTTTGTCCGAATTTTTTATTGAATTTTCTTGCTATTGTTCTGGCAAATTCAATGTGTTGAACCTGGTCTTGTCCTACGGGAACAATGTCTGTTTGGTAAAGAAGAATGTCAGCAGCCATTAAAATTGGGTAATTCAACAAGCCGGCATTGATTGTAGCTCCGCTTTTACCCGCCACTTTTTCGCTTTTATCCTTGAATTGAGTCATTCTTTGCAGTTCATTTAGCGGAGTGATTGTGGAAAGAAGCCAGGCTAATTCAGAGTGTTCTTTTATTTCTGACTGTAAAAAGATTGTTACTTTTTCAGGGTCTAATCCGATAGCCAAATAAACAGCCAAAAGTTGGTTTATTTTCTTTTCAAAATTTTCCGCATCATAATCAACGGTAATGGCGTGCAAGTCAACAATTGAGAAAAGACACTCATTTTTATCCTGAAGTTCGGCCCAATTTTTTATTGCCGCTAAATAATTTCCTATATGAATTTTTCCCGACGGCTGCGCGCCGCTAAAGACCTTCATTTTTTTATTTTTAAACTTCTATTACCACAGGCAAAACCATTGGCCTTCTTTGTGTTTTTTGGAACAGATATTCGCTTAACCCTTCGCGTATCCTTTCTTTTACATAAACCCAGTTGAAAACCTTGCCTGAATTTGTCGTTTGGTGGACAATATTCACCACTATTTTTCTTGTTTCCAATAAAAGAGTTTTTGATTCTCTCAGATAAACAAACCCCCTTGAAATTATATCCGGACTTCCTCTTACTTTTCCAGTTTGCCTGTCTACAACCACTATTATAACAAACATGCCGTCTTGAGCCAAAGCCTGCCTGTCCCTTAGAACGATTTGTCCGACATCGCCGATGCCTAATCCATCCACCATAACATAGTTTGCCGGAACTTTTTCTTTTTCTTTAGTTATTTTGTGGTTGGTTAATCTGATAACCTCTCCGTTTTCAGCGACTATAATGTTTTTTTCAGGAATTCCCATAGAGGTTGCCAGTTCTTTGTGCTTTACAAGCATTGAGTATTGTCCGTGAATCGGCATAAAAAATCTCGGCTTCATTATTTCAATCATTTTTTTCAATTCATCTTGTTTGGCATGGCCTCCGGCGTGGATATCCATCATTTTATAGTGGAAAACAATCGCTCCTTGGCGGTATAAATCATCTTTCATAATTTGAACCGTTCTCTCGTTTCCCGGAATAACGGAAGACGAGAAGACGACTGTGTCTTTTTTCTTTAGGTGTATATTTCGGTGTTCTTTGTTGGCAATTCTCATCAAAGAGGCCTGGCTTTCTCCTTGGGCGCCGGTACAAATAACGGTTATTTGATTATCCGGGAATTTATCAATTTCCTTGCTGCTGACCAAAATTCCTTTTGGAATTTTTAAATAACCCATTTTTTGCGCAATAGCGATATTTGTTTTCATTCCATAGCCCTCAATTATGACTTTTCTTTTGTATTTTTCCGAATAAGTTATTATTTGCTGAATTCTGTTTAGCAGGGAAGCGAAGGTGGCCAAAATTATTCTTCCTTCGGCTTTTTTGAAAATCTCTTCTATGTTTTCAGAGATTACTTGCTCAGAAATAGAATGTCCTTCTTCTTCAGCATCAGTGGAATCAGACATTAAAAGAAGAACCCCGTTTTTGCCGATTTTTTCCAGTTTTTTAAAGTCAGTGGGCATATCATTGACAGCGGTTTCATCAAATTTGAAGTCAGAAGTATTGACTATGTTTCCAACAGGCGTGTTTATCACAAACCCAAGATTATCGGGAATGTTGTGATTTTGATGGAAGGCCTCAAATGTGAACGGGCCTGCTTTTATTTTTTCTCCCGACTTCACTTCGTTTATTCTCAATTTTATTTTAGTCGGAAACTCTTCTTGCCTTTTAAGAATCATTCCTTTTGTCAATTTTGAAGTGAATATCTGCGGATTGCCCAATCTATCCATAATATAAGGAAGCGCGCCAATATGGTCGTAGTGGCCGTGGGTGATTATTAGTCCGATAATATTGTGCGTTTTACCCTTTAAATAATTAATGCTTGGAATTATGTAATCAACTCCGGGCATATCTTCCTCGGGCATTCTTAAGCCGGCGTCTATTATTAGAATTTTATTTTTGGCTTCAATCAGCATCATATTTCTTCCCACTTCGCCCAGTCCGCCCAAGGGTATGATTCTGATTGATTCTTCTTTTATGTCTGAATCTGTTTCTTTTTTTATCATATTTTTAATTCTTGTTAATTTTTAATTTCTAATTTCTAATTTTCAGTAAATTTCTAAAGAATTAATGTTTGAAAATTGATTTATTGGAAATTTAATAGAAATTGTAAATTGAAAATTAGAAATTATTTTGGGGTTTTATGTTTTGCGTTTTTTGGTTGTGCCGAAGGAGGGATTTGAACCCTCACCCCGATAAACGGGACAGCGTTCTGAACGCTGCGTGTCTGCCAGTTTCACCACCTCGGCGGCATGCGCCGTTTTTAACCCAGTATTTTTTTCCAATTTTTCGGCAAATTTTTTAAAGGTTTTTCAAACTTTATTTTTGGCGGATTTTTGTAATTTTTATTTTTTACCCAGCCGGTTTTTGTGTAAAAATAAGCAGGCCCTTTTAATTTTTTAAAAATTTCATAGTCGCTTTTGTAAATATCCGGAGTAAGATTGCTTAATACCAGCAATTTTTCCGAGGGATTGATTGCAATGTGCCCAAATTCAGGGGAAATTACGACAAGGTCATTTTTTTTGGCTTTTATTGCCTTTATTTTTTTTGTTGTTTTATCCTGAAAGTAAAAAATTGCTGTTCCTTCCAAAACTCTGTATATTTCCTTAAAATTTTCTTTATGAAAATGCCCTAAAGTTCTGTTAAATTCTTTTCCAATCATTAGACCGGGAATTACGGTTATGTCATAGCGAATTTTTCCAAAGAATTTTAATCCGCGATACATATAGTAGAGCTCGGTTTTTTTGCCAAGCATTTCTACTGATTTTTTGTCAAAAATAACATCTTTTAAATCTTTGAGATAACGGATATCAGGTTTTATTTCTGAGCGCATTTTTATTTTTTAAGTTCTCTTTTTGTATTTATAAACCATTCAGTTATGTTTTTAAACCTTTCAGACGGCAAAAGTATTTTTTCTTCGCCAAAGTTTTTTATTTGCGGAGATAAATAATAAACATAGTAGGGGTTGAAAAGGAAAATTGCCGGTTTTTCCTCGTCAATTATTTTAGCAAAATCAACCAATAATTTATTCCTTTTTTCATCGCTAAGGGCTTGTTTTATTTCCTTTAAAATTCCGTCTGCTTTTTTATTTTCAAACCCTGATAAATTCAAGCCCGGGTCGTTTTTTTCAGATGAGTGCCAAAATGGAAACAGGTCTGGATATTTTCCAATAATTTCTCCAAATAGTATGGTCTGGAAATCCCTTGGCTTTATTATATCTTCTTTTAAAGAAGAAAAGTCATAGCTTAGAATATTTGTTTTCACGCCGAATTTTTCCAAGTCGTTTTTTATCTTTTCAGCGCTTTTTATTAAAATATCCTGGTTAATGGTTGTTATTGTTATTTCTAAAGCAATGGTTTCTTCCGGGTTTTTAGAACACAATTCATTTATTTTATCTCTTGTGCCGGCCCTGACCGTTCCGGTTCCTTTTTCAAGACCAGCCGGTTCCAAAATCTCGCTTTTATATTTTTCCTGAAAATTTATAACGGCTTTTTCCGTGTTGCTCCCAAAATACCCGGAAATCTCTCCTTCGGGATAAACACTTTTGTCTTTTGCCAAGCATTCTTGGAGAAAACTTACTTGTTCTCCTTTGCTACCCTTGCTTAAATTGCCGGTTAAGGAGGTTTTTGGGTTTTTTATGATTTTTACCCAAAAGCCGTCGTTATTTTTTTGAAACCCTTCTTTTTTTATTAGCTCAGCGGCTTGGACAGGGTCAAAGCTTTTTGCCGGGTTTTCATAATTTATTCCATAAAAATCTGGCAAAATCGGCGAGTAAACTATTTGAGCTTTTCCGTTTAACGCTTCTTCTATTAAATCTTCTTTATTTATTGCCAGGTTTAGAGCTTGAACAATGTTTTTGTTTCTTAAAAATTGGTTTGATTTTATTTTGTCGTCCAAACTTTTATTTTGGTTGATAAAAAGGGCGAAATATCTTGGCATTTCCAATAATTTTGCTTCTCGGTTTATATTTGAAAAATTTTCAGCGCTGTTTAAAACAAAATTTATTGAATTTTGGTTTTTAACTTTTGATAAAAGCGTATTTTCATCGGGGAAAAAATTCAAAACAATTCTCGGAATGTAAGGTTTTTTATCAAAATAAAGCTTGTTTTCAACCAGTTTCATCCCTTCAATATTGTGTTCTTTGCCAAAAATAATTTGTTCCACCTTATATGGGCCAGAGCCAATGATTTTTTGAAGATTGTATTCCACCAAAGGAAAATTTTCAGCCGGGATGTTTTGCCAAATATGTTTTGGCATTATTTTGGTCATTGCCAAGGTTTCTAAAAATGGCGGATAGGCTTTTTCCAGAAAAATACCAACCGTGTCGTCATCTTGTTTTTCTACAGAAATCCCCAACCATCTCACCCTTAACGGGCTTTTGTATGAGGGGTCTTGGATTGTTTTTATGGTGTAAATTACATCTTCAACCGTTAGGGGATTGTTGTCGTGCCAGAAAATTTTGTCTTTTAATTTTATTTCATAAACCCTTCCTTGTTCTTTGATTTCAAAATTTTTCGCCAAGTCCGGAGCAATTTCGTTATTTTTATCAAATTTTAAAAGTCCGCTAAAAATAATTTTTACCAAATCATCGTCAATATCATTGGCTGAGGAATAAATCGGATTTACCAAATGCGGCTGTCCCACCATGACTTCCTGGATAACACCTCCTTTTGCCGGAACCTCTGTCGTGTATCTTAAATAAATCGTTCTGATAAAAAAGAAATTAGAAATTAAAACAAAAAAGAGCAAGACCAAAAAAGCGATTCTTTCTTTTTTATTCAAAACCAAAAAAAACTTTATAATATTTTGCAAATTAACGTTTTGGAGGTTCAAATTAGAATTGCGTTAAATTTAAAACAGCCAAAGCCACAAAAACAATCGCCAGAATAATTGTTAAGTAAAGGAGAAACTTTTGAGCTCCTCTGGCACTTGAGTAGGACTCGCTGCCTCCGCCAAAAGCCGAACCCAAAGCAGTTCCTCTTTGTTGGAGGATTATTGAAACAATCAAAAAAACAGATATTACGATTATGGATATATTCAGTATATTATTCATTTTTTTCTTTTGAAGCGCGTTGGAAAATTCCAATGAAAATGCTGATTATTATTGTTGCGGCAAAAAGCGGGAAAAGCCCGGTTATCGCGAGCTGGACAAAAAGATAATCAATCAGCCAGATAATAATCATATTTATTATGAAGGAAAATAACCCCAAAGTCAAAATTCTTAGGGGAAAAGCAAAAAAATTCAAAACCGGCCTTAAAAAAGCATTAAGCAGCGCCAAAGCAACGGCGATAAGAATTAAATCAATATAAGCGCCGGTAAAATTTACGCCATCAACAAAATTATAGGCTATCCACAATCCGATGATAGCGCCTAAAAATTGAGCTGCTAATTTTTTCATGCTGTTTTTATGATAAATTATTATTGAAAAAAGTCAAGAGAAGTGATACAATAACAAAGATGAAAACTGAAAAAGAATTTTTTCCCTACAACACAACCTCTTTGTGCCCGGAATGCAAAAAGATTATTCCAGCCGAAGTTTTTGAAAAAAACGGCAGGGTAATGATTGGTAAAAAATGCCAAGAACACGGCGAATTTGTTGATGTTTATTGGGAGGACGCGGATTTATTCAAAAAATCAGCTTCTTATTTTTATGACGATGATTTGGCTGAAAACGCTTTTATTACTGAAAGGCCGGCATGCCCCTTAAGTTGCGGCCTTTGCAGTATTCACCACGGCAAAACAGCGCTTCTGAATATTGTTTTGACCAACAGGTGCGACCTTTCCTGCTGGTATTGTTTTTTTTACGCTCAAAAAGCTGGTTATGTTTATGAACCGGAAATAAAAACAATAAAAGAAATGGTTAGAAAAGCCAGGGCGCAAAATCAGCCGATTGGAATTAAAGCAATCCAACTGACGGGCGGAGAGCCGACTTTGAGAGAAGATTTGGTTGATATCGTGAAAATGATAAAAAAAGAAGGAATAGAGCATATTCAATTAAACACTAACGGGGTAAGAATAGCCAAAGAGCCAAAATTAGCCGACAAACTCAAAAAAGCGGGAGTAAATTTAATTTATCTTTCTTTTGACGGCGTTGATAAAGAAAGCAATCCTAAAAATTTTGATTTTATAGAACAGATTTTGGAAAATTGCAGAATTGCCGATTTAAATATAGTTTTGGTGCCGACAGTAATTAAGGGCGTAAATGACGACCAATTGGGAAAAATTATCAATTTTGCCCTTCAAAATATGGATATTGTCAGGGGAGTAAATTTTCAGCCGGTTTCTTTGGTGGGAAAACTGACTGACAAGGAAATAAATAAATTCAGAATAACCATACCCGGCGCGATTAAAAATTTGGAAAAACAGATTAACGGGCAAATAACAAAAAATGATTTTTACACTGTTCCGGTCGTGGCTCCGATTTCAAAACTAATTGAAATTTTAACTGGAAATCCCCAATTTAAATTAACAACTCATCCTGCCTGCGGAATGGCAACCTATATTTTTAAAGAAGGCGAAAAAATAATTCCAATCACGCGTTTTATTGACGTTGAAAAATTATTGGATTTGATAAAGAAAACGATTGAGGAATTAAAATATGAGAGGGTTGACAAGGTGGGCTTGCTGAAAAAAATCTTTGCTCTGAGAAAAGTAGTAAATAAAAAAAACGCGCCCAAGAATTTAAAAATAAGCAATTTGCTGTTAAATATTTTTGTTAACCACAATTATGATTCTTTGGCTGAATTTCACCGCAAAGGCCTGTTTATCGGATTTATGCACTTTCAGGATTTGTACAACTATGATATTGAAAGGGTGAAAAGGTGCCAAGTCCACTACGCTTCTCCGGACGGAAGATTGATTCCTTTTTGCTGTTTCAATGTTTTGCCGGAAATTTATAGAGATAAAATTCAAAGGGAGTATGGTTTGCCGATAGAAGAATGGGAAAAGAAAACCGGAAAAAAACTGGAAGATGACCTTAAAGCGCAAAATGTAAAACGAAAAGCGTAAAACATCAAATCCAAAATAATTTTCAATTTTCAATTTCTAATTTCTATTAAATTTTCAAAGAATTAAAAGTTTGTCCCGCCACATATATTTTATTTTGGAAGGCGGGATCCCGCAAGGCGGGAAAAATTAACTCTTTGGAAATTTAGTGAAAATTGAAAATTAAAAATTAGAAATTGAAAATTTTACAGGCTTTTGGGCTCTTGAAAAATTTTAATAATCCTGTATAATTCTTTTGTATGATTAGCGCCAATGCTTCAACAGATTTAAGAGATGGAAGGTTTTTAAAGAAAAATGATTCGGTTGAGGGAAAAATAATCGGAACTGGGCGTTCCAGCGTTTTTATTGATTTAAGCCCTTTTGGCACTGGAATTATTTTTGGCAGAGAATTTTTAAAATCAAAAAACGCTCTGAAAAATTTAAAAATCGGAGACGCGGTTTCAGCAAAAATAAGCGAAATGGAAAATGAAGACGGCTACATTGAATTGTCTTTAAACCAAGCAAGGGAAAAAGAGGCCTGGGAAAAAGTGAAAGACCTGAAGCAAAAAAACGAGGTTTTAAAAGTAAAAATAAAGGGAGCCAATAAAGGAGGTTTATTGACGGAATATGAGGGAATTCAGGCCTTTATCCCTGTTTCCCAATTAGCGCCGGAAAATTATCCAAGAATTGAAGGAGCTGACAAGGATAAAATTTTGCAGGAATTGCAGAAATTTGTCGGAAAACTGATTGAAGTCAAAGTTTTAGATTTTGATTTTAAAGAAAGCAAACTCATTTTTTCTGAAAGAGCCAAAGAACTTGATAAAATCAAGAAACTAATTGAGGGCTACAAAATAGATGATATTGTTGACGGCGAGATAACGGGAATTGCCGATTTTGGATTATTCATTAAATTTGATAAACAGGGGCTGGAGGGATTTGCCCATATTTCAGAATTGGATTGGTTCTTGATTGACGACCCGAGAAATTATTTTAAAGTCGGGGAGAAAGTGAAGGCTAAAATTGTGAGGATTGACGAGGAAAGAATATTTCTTTCTTTAAAGGCGCTAAAAGACAATCCTTATACCGGGCTGGAAAAGAAAATCAAAAAAGACGATTCAATTATGGGCGAAGTGATAAGATTTAGCCCGAACGGGGCATTGATTAAACTGAAATCCAATTTGCAAGGGTTGGTTCCTTTGGCAACCTTTAAATCAACCGAAGAAATGATTGAAAAATTGGAGCTGAATAAAAAATACAAATTCAATGTTGTCTCAATAGATAAAGACAAGTTTAAAATCATTCTTAAGCCGGAGAAATAACCTTTAATTCTTCCCGCCTTGCGGGATCCCGCAAGGCGGGACCAATTTAAATGATTAAAAAAATAATTCTTAAAAACTTTCTTATCATTATTGCTGTTTTCCTATTTATTTCAATAATCGGGAGTTTTTTCGTTTCCCCGGAAATTTTAAAAGAGAAAAAAGAAGTTTCTTTTTCCCAGCTGGTCAAGGACATAAAAGACGAATCAATTTCTCAGATTAAAATTGGCGCCAATAAAATTACCGCTATTTACAAAAACGGAGAAGAAAAATTTTCGCAAAAGGATTTAAATTCCGATATTCTTTCTGATTTTTCAAACATTGGTTTGACAAAAGAAGAATTAAACAAAATTGACATAAAAATTGAAACTAAAGAAGTTTTGAACGGATGGCTTTTGCCATTGCTTATTTCATTTTTGCCGGTAGTCATTTTGATAGGATTTTTCTTTATTCTTTTTAGGCAGGCTAAAGGAGGCGCGATGCAGGCATTTGATTTTTCCAAAGCAAAAATACGCCTTTTCGGAGCAGAAGGCCACCCAACTCAGAAAATTTCTTTTAAGGATGTTGCCGGATTAAAAGAAGCCAAACAAGAACTGGAAGAAATTGTTGATTTTTTGAAAAATCCCCAGAAATATCTGAAAATGGGAGCGCAAATCCCGAGAGGAGTTTTGCTTGTCGGTCCGTCCGGGGTCGGAAAAACAATGCTGGCAAGAGCAGTTGCCGGAGAAAGCAATACTCCGTTTTTGTCAATTTCCGGTTCAGAATTCGTTGAACTTTTTGTCGGGGTGGGCGCGGCGAGAATAAGAAGTTTGTTTAATGAGGCGAAAAAAAATCAGCCCTCAATAGTTTTTATAGACGAGTTGGATGCTATTGGGAAAATGAGAGGTCCTGGCGGAATAAGCGGGGGTCATGAAGAAAGGGAACAAACATTGAACCAGCTTTTGGTTGAAATGGACGGATTTGAAAGAGACGCCACGGTAATAATTTTAGCTGCAACCAATAGGCCGGATGTTTTGGACAGCGCTTTGTTAAGGCCGGGCCGTTTTGACAGAAAAGTTACTTTGGATTTGCCGGATATAAACGAAAGAGAAGAGATTTTGATAGTTCATTCCAGAAATAAGCCGTTGGCTGGCGGAATCAATCTAAGAGAAATTGCCGAGAGAACTCCGGGATTTTCCGGCGCGGAATTGGCAAATATTGCCAATGAAGCCGCGATTTTGGCGGCAAGGCAAGAAAAAAAGAAAATAGAGCAGGGAGAATTTTTGGAAGCCATTGAAAAAGTAATGCTTGGACCTGAAAGGAAAAGCCACTTATTATCAAGCAGGGAAAAAGAAATTACCGCTTATCACGAAGCAGGACACGCTTTGGTGGCGAGTTTTCTCCCGGAAGCAGAGCCGGTAAGAAAGGTTTCAATTATCGCTAGAGGAGCGACAGCTGGATATACTTTGAAAATGCCATCAGAAGACAGAAGAATCAGAACCAAAAAACAATTTTTGTCGGAAATAGCAATTCTTTTATCAGGATATCTGGCGGAAAAAATTATTTTTAA
This sequence comes from bacterium, assembly GCA_030689665.1. Taxonomy (GTDB): domain Bacteria; phylum Patescibacteriota; class Minisyncoccia; order Minisyncoccales; family JAUYFS01; genus JAUYFS01. The sequence goes on along the minus strand of JAUYFS010000026.1, from coordinate 943 downwards.
AGATATCAGTACTGGCGCCAGCAATGATTTATTCAGGGCAACGGAAATTGCCAGGGATTTGGTTATGGAATATGGAATGTCGGAAAAATTAGGGCCAATTTCTTTTAAAGAAGATTTTTCCCAGAGAGAATTTTTTGGTCGTTCTTATTCTGAGGATATGGCAAAGGAAATAGATAGCGAAGTTCGCAAAATTATCGGCAATTCGGAAAAAGAAGCGATTAGAGTTTTGCATAAAAAAAGGAAACTCTTGGATAAAATCGCAAAGGTTTTAATAAAAAAAGAAGTTCTTGAAAGGGAAGAATTTGAAAAACTCATCAAGTCAAAATAACTTTCTTTTATTGCGCGTGTAGCTCAGAGGACTTTCATTAAATATAGTTCTTGTGTGGGCGTGTAGCTCAGTGGTAGTAGCATTCGTCTTATAAGCGAAAGGTCGGAGGTTCGATCCCTCCCACGCCCACACAAGAGGGATGTTTAGTGTGGTCATCATTACTTTTTTGGAAGGGTGCCGGAGCGGTTTAACGGAACGGCTTGTCTTGATCTGCAACAGGGTTGAGAGCGAGGATCTTCAAAAATGTTATTTTTTCTAAAGCGAAGGCGTCGCATAATGGACGAGTGCGTTCGCTTGTCCCGATTTCTCCAAAATTTTTGATTTTGTTGAGAAATCGCGGATCCGCGAAAATATGCAATTTTCTTTAAGGCGGAAGGGTCGCATAGAGGCCGAGTGCGCTCGCTTGGAAAGCGAGTATGCCGCAAGGTATCGCGGGTTCGAATCCCGCCCCTTCCGCCTTGCAGAAAATGTATTTTCGGGAGAAAGTGAGTATGCCACAAGGTATTGCGGGTTCGAATCCTCTCGCCTCCGCCAGTTGGGAAATGTCTTTGTTGGCTCGCCCTCTGCGAGGGCTCGCCAGCCGATTTTAAGCGCAAATTGGAATTTTTTATCTTT
>JAUYFS010000020.1 GCA_030689665.1 bacterium | reverse complement strand
TTTATCGAGCAGAATGGCTATTTCCAACCGTTCTGCTTTTTTTATATGGCTGTATTTTTTGTTTTTCATATGGCGATATTTTACATCGCCAAGTGTTCGGCTTCAAAGTTCAATTTCGGAAAGGAGCAAGGAGGAGTTATGCAAAAAACAGAGCATAGAGTACGTGAAACACCAGAAGAATTCCGAAAGAAATTATTTTCTTTCGTGGCAGTTTGCATGTTTTTGGGGATTGCTGAGACTGGAGATACTTTTCCAAAAATTTTAAAAAAACTCAAGGTTGATCGCTGGGAACATGAAAAAGAGCTAAAAAGAGCCCTTTTTGTATTGGAAAAAGAAAAAATTGTGATTATTGAGCCATTTTCATCTGGAAGAATTCTTGCCATACGTTTTAAACAGCAGAAAGACGCGAGGAAAATTAACGATATTTTGAACGCTCAGGGTAAATATGGGTGGGCAAAAAAACACATTGAAGAAGCCTTATACACTTATTTTTTTGAGGAAGGCGACACTGCAAAAGATATGAGCGTTAAGATTGGAATCAGTCCTGAATTTTCTTCTAAAATTATGGCAAGAATGAAGGGAAAAGAAAAAAGATTGATAGAAATGGACAGAAAAAGAATAAAAGATATTTTGGAAGTTAAAAAAATTTTTTATACCACTACTCTTGAAAATTGAAAAAATATGGAGCTTCGGCTCTGGTTTTTTTTGCAAAAAAATTAGAATTTGCTAAAATTGAATAATGGCTTTAGAAGATATTATAAAAAATCGCGTTAATAAACTGAATAAAATAAAAATTTCCGGGATTGAGCCATATCCTGTTTTTTGCAATAGGGAAATAAGCTGCAAAGACGCAAAAGAAAACTTTGCCAAATTATCCAAACCAAAAAAGAAAATTACATTAGCAGGCAGAATAAGAATAATAAGAGCGCATGGCGGCTTAACCTTTGCTGAAATAGACGATGGCACGGATAAAATCCAGCTTTCTTTTCAAAAATCAAAACTGGGCGAAAAGGGCTACAAATTTTTTCTGGATAATTTTGATGTCGGCGATTTTATTGAAGCGCGGGGGATTTTGTTCAAAACCAAAAGAGGCGAGAAAACGCTTGAAGTTTCAAACTATAAAATTTTATCCAAATCAATTCGTCCTTTGCCTGAAAAATGGCATGGAATTACCGATATAGAAGAAAGATTCCGCAAAAGATATTTGGACCTGATTTTTAACGAAGATATACGCCAAAAATTCGTTATCCGCTCGCAAATTATCAACTTAATCCGCGAATTTCTGGAAGCGCGCGGATTCATGGAAGTGGAAACCCCGATTTTGCAAACGATTTACGGCGGCGCAACCGCAAAACCCTTCAAAACGCATTTAAATACTTATAATATGGATGTGTTTTTGCGGATTTCTCCTGAACTTTATTTAAAGCGTTTGCTCGTCGGAGGCTTTGAAAAAGTTTATGAGATTGGCAAATGTTTTCGTAATGAGGGCGTGGACAAACAACACAATCCGGATTTTACGATGCTGGAATTTTATTGGGCATACGCAACTTATAAAGATTTGATGCGATTGGCCGAAGAAATGATTTGCGAAATCCTGCAAAAAATTTTTGGCAAAACAAAAATCATCTATCAAAACAAAGAAATTGATTTTAGCGCGCCTTGGCCACGGGTTGAATATGTTGATTTGCTTAAAAAATATGCCAAGATTGATTACTGGTCGCAAAACCGCGACAGCTTGGCAAAAAAAGCCAAAGAATTGGAAATTGAAATTAATAAAGCCGCTGGTAAGGCCGAAATTGCCGATGAAATCTACAAAAAATTATGCCGGCCAAAAATCGTCCAGCCGACATTTTTGATTCATTATCCGGCTGAAAGCAAACCGCTGGCAAAGCGGCTTGATGCCGTTTCTCCAATGGCGGCAAACTTTCAATTAGTAATCAACGGCTTCGAAATCGTCAACGCCTATTCTGAGCAAAACGATCCAATTGAACAGGCAAAATGCCTAAGAGAACAAGAGGAAATGTTCAAGCTTGGCTTTGAAGAAGCTCAGCGATCAGATATGGATTTTATTGAAGCATTGGAATACGGAATGCCACCAGCAGCCGGATTCGGTTTGGGTATTGACCGTTTGACAGCTTTACTGACAAACTCCAACAGCTTGCGAGAGGCGATTTTGTTTCCTACAATGAAGAAAAAAGAATAGAGTATAAAGTATTAAGTATATCCGCCAGCCGGCGGAAAAATTATGTTGGACATAAAAATTATCAGAGAAAATCCGGAAAAAATAAAAGAGCTTTGCGAAAAAAGAAACAAAAAAATTGATATTGACAAGCTTTTGGATTTGGACAAGCAAAAAAGCAAGCTTTTGCAGGAAATAGAAAAAATCAGGGCGCAGAAAAATAAGGCTAATAGGGAAATTATGAGCGCCAAGGAAAAAAGCGAAAAAGAAAAGATAATTTCAGAAATGAAAGAAATTGACAAAACTGGTGATGAAATGGAAAAACAACTCAAAGAAACTGAAAAAGAATTCAAGAATTTAATTTATAAAATTCCCAATATTTTGATTGACGGCGTTCCCGAGGGAAAAGATGAAAGTAAAAACGTTGTTGTGAGAAAAAACGGCGAACCGACAAAATTTTCATTTAAACCCAAAGACCATGTGGAGTTAGGAGAAAAACTGGGGATTATTGATATTAAAAGAGCTGCTGAAATTTCTGGAGCAAGGTTCAATTATTTGAAAGGCCAGGCTGCTTTGTTGGAATTTGCCATTATCCAATTTACCATTGAAGCTTTAACTTCTCCAAAAATTATTAAAAAAATAGCTAATTCGGTTGAAAAAGGATATAACGATAAACCTTTTATTCCGGTTGTCCCACCAGTTATGATAAGGCCGGGGATTTTTGAAAGAATGGGAAGATTGTCTGAAGAAGACAAGGACGAAAGGTATTATTTGGCAAAAGACGATTTGTATTTAATTGGAAGCGCGGAACATACGCTCGGGCCATTGCATATGGACCAAATTTTGGAAGAAAAAGATTTGCCGATAAGGTATCTTGGATTTTCCACCGCTTTTAGAAGGGAAGCTGGTTCTTACGGAAAAGACACCAAAGGAATTTTAAGGGTTCACCAATTTGACAAGCTTGAAATGGAATCGTTCGCAACCAAAGAAAATTCATTAAAAGAGCAGGAGTTTTTTGTCGCAATTCAGGAATATCTGGTTCAATCGCTAAAAATTCCTTATCAGGTCGTTATGATTTGTACTGGCGATATGGGAGCGCCCGACGCAAGGCAAATGGATATTGAATGTTGGATTCCAAGCCAAAATAAATACAGGGAAACGCATACAGCTGATTTAATGACAGATTTTCAGGCAAGGAGATTAAACACAAAGGTAAAAAGAAAATCAGGAGTTCTTGAATTTGTCCATATGAACGACGCTACGGCTTTTGCCATTGGCAGAATTTTGATAGCGATTTTGGAAAACTATCAGCAAAAAAACGGCTCAGTTTTAATTCCAAAAGTTCTTAGAAAATATCTCGGCAACAAGACCAAAATCCAATGACAAGAAAGGAAATTAAAATAAATAACCAGCCGATCAGTTATTTGGAGTTTGAGTCCCAAAAAGAAAAATTGCGGGGTTGTTTTTTAATTCTTCACGGCTGGGGTTCAAAATCAGAAAGATGGGAAGAAATAGGAAACCTGTTAAGCAATCTTGGATTTAGAATTATAATTCCTGATTTGCCCGGATTTGGAGAAAGCAGCAATTTGGCAACCCCTTGGTCTTTGGATAATTTTGTGGATTTAATAGACAAATTTACCGAGTTTTTAAAAATTGATAAATTTTATTTATTGGGGCATTCTTTTGGAGGAAGTTTGGCAATCAAAAGCTCTTTGCGGTTTCCTTATAAAATAGAAAAAATGTTTTTAGTGGCAAGTTCCGGCATCAGAAAAAAAACCCTGAAGAAAAAAATCTTGTTTTTCAGCTCTAAAATTTTTAAGATTTTTTCTTTTTTGCCTTTTTACCAGTTTTTCAGAAAAGCTTTTTATAAATTTATCATAAGAAAAACCGATTATGTGAATATTAAGGACAGCGTTGTAAAAGAAACCTTTTTAAAGATAACAAAAGAAGATTTAACTGGTTTGCTGGAATTTATAAATTTGCCGACAATAATAATTTGGGGCAACAAAGATGATTTTACGCCTGTAAAAGATGCTTATTTAATGAATAAAAAAATAGCTAATTCCAAACTAATCTTAATAGAAGGGGCAGACCATTATTTATATAGGAAAATGCCTGAATCCTTGGTTACAAATATTAAGCATAATATATGAAAAATTAGCCAAATGTGGAAAAGCTGTGGATTTTTTAAAAAAATACTCAAAAAACCCTTATAAAATAAGGGTTTTTTGATTGTAAAAATCAGTGGTTAAAATTGTTTGACTGGGATATAGAAGTGGAATAAAATGTAGTTGAGGTGGAAGCTTGTGGAAAAGTATGGGGAAAACCCAAGTTTCCTGTGGAAAACTTTATACTCTATGCCTCATACTCCATACTTTATACTTCTTTTATGTTCATAGGCGAATATCTGCACAATTTGGATGATAAAAAGCGCTTATCAATCCCTTCAAAATTCAGGGCAAAGATAGGCAAAAAGGCAGTGATTACCAGAGGCCTTGATGGCTGTTTGGTTTTATATCCTGCAGTGGAGTGGCAAAAACTGGCGGAAAAGCTCGGTTCTTTGCCAACAAGCCAATTAGATGCCAGGGGATTTGCTCGTTTAATGCTTTCAGGCGCAATGGAGGTTGATTTTGACTCATTGGGAAGGATTTTAATCCCTGATTATTTGAAAGATTACGCGGAATTGAAAAAAAGCGCGAAGGTTGTCGGTTTATTTAATAGGATTGAAGTTTGGGACGAAGAAAAATGGGAAAAATACAAAAAGAAAATTGAAACATCAGCCGGAGATATTGCCGAAAATTTGAAAGAATTGGGAATTTAAAAATTTACCCTCCCAAATTTTTGACTTAGACGGGTAAAACCAAAAAACAATATTTTAAATAAAATAAAAATTAACCCCCTCCGCGGTTTTTATAAAAACCAAAAACTTGGGAGGGTAAAAATATGCACCAGCCGGTTTTAATAAAAGAAGTGATTGAAAATCTAAATTTGGAAAAGGGGATAAAGGCAATTGATTGCACTTTCGGACAAGGCGGGCACACTTTCGCGATTTGGGAAAAAATAAAACCCAGCGGCAAAATTCTGGCTTTTGAAAGAGACCCGATTTTATACGAAAAAGGAAATGAAAAAATAAAAGAGCAAGGATTAGAAGAAAAAATAATTTTAAAAAACGCCAACTTTGTTTTTTTGGAAGATATTTTCAAAAACGAAAGAGAATTTGAAAAACCGCAAGCGATTTTGTTTGACCTTGGATTAAGCAGTTGGCATTTGGATGAAAGCAAAAGGGGGTTTAGTTTTAAGAATTGCGAGCCCTTGGATATGAGATTTAATCCTTATGGCGAAGAATTGACCGCTCACGAAATTGTAAACAAATGGGAAGAGGAAAATTTAGCTGGTTTTTTCAAAGAACTGGGGGAAGAGCGATTTGCAAAAAGAATAGCGGAAAAAATAGTAACGGAGCGAAAAAACAGAACGATTGAAAATACCAGCCAACTGGTTGAAATCATAAAAACAGCGGTTCCGGCATGGTATTGCGGAAAGAAAATCCACTGGGCAACCAGGTCTTTTCAGGCGTTAAGAATTCTGGTAAATCAGGAGCTTGATAATCTGGAAAAATCCTTGCCGCAGGCGATTGAAATTTTAGATAAAAAGGGACGAATTGCCGTAATTTCTTACCATTCTTTGGAAGACAGAATTACCAAACACTTTTTTAAAAAACAAGCGCAAAAACAAACAATAAAAATTTTAACGAAAAAACCAATAATTCCAAGCGAAGAGGAGATTGAAAAAAACCCGCGCTCAAGGTCAGCAAAATTAAGAGTAGTGGAAAAAATATGATAAAAAATTTCAGCATTAAAACAGCAAAAACTTTAATTAGCGTTGTTTTTGTCGCGTCTCTTGGTTTTTACATATTTCAGGAAACGTCTTTTACCGTTAAATCATATTATCTCTCCAATTATCAGGAAAAAATTGCGGTTCTTAAAAACGACCTTACCGGACTTGAAACAAACTATTCAGAAACCTTAAAATTAGATAATATAGAAGAGAAAGCGACAGAGTTGGGTTTTGAAAAAACTGAAAAAGTAAAATACATCAAGGCCTACAATACTGTTGTAAAAAGGGATTAAAGGGATTTCTATGAACCAAAGAATTAATTTCGTTTTAGTTCTTTTTATATTGTTTTCAGCGGTTTTAATTTACCGCTTGTTTTATTTGCAAATTCAACAGGGCGAGTTTTATTTGGCGCTCGCCAAGGGGCAAAGAACCTCTTTTCAGGAAATAAAGGGCGACAGAGGCAAGATTTTTTTTGATGATAAAAATGGCGCCTTATATCCTGTTGCAATAAACAAAGATTTTACCTATGTTTTTATTTGTCCCAAAGAAATTGTTGACAAAGAAGCAACAGCGGAATTTTTGGCGGAAAAGTTAAGTTTGGAAAAAAAGAACTTAATTGAGCTGGAAAACAAGGACAGTTTGTTTGAAATTGTCGTTGATACTGTTGAAGAAAAAACAGCTGAAGAAATAAAAGGGCAAAAAATAAAAGGAGTTTATCTTGGAATACGAAAGGCAAGATTTTATCCTTACGAAACAATGGCGTCAAAAATTTTGGGTTTTGTTGATGTTGATAGCGACGGAAATTACGGCATTGAAGGTTATTACAATGATGTTTTGAAGGGTTTGGAGGGTTTCTCGAAAGAAGAAAGAGGAATGGGCGGCAAGATAATTTTTTTTGATGTTGAAAGCTTTAAACCGTCAGATGCCGGCGTTGATTTGATAACAACAATTGATTACAACATCCAATATCAAGCAGAAAAAATCTTGGAAAAATACAAAACAAAGACAGAATCGGAAAGCGGATTGATAATTGTTCTAGACCCGCAAAACGGAGAAATCAAGGCAATGGCAAACACCCCCAATTTTAACCCCAATTCTTATTTCAAAGAAGAAATGAAAATTTTCCAAAATGATTCTGTCCAGAAAATTTTTGAGCCAGGTTCTATTTTCAAGCCGTTTACAATGGCGGCCGGTTTGGATTTGGGAAAAGTAAAACCAGACACAAAATATGTTGATAATGGAATTTTAAAATTCAAAGGCGGAATTATTTACAATTATTCAAACAGGACTTACGGCGAGCAGACAATGGCCAATGTTTTGGAAAAATCAATAAACACCGGAGCTGTTTTTGTTCAGCAAACAATCGGAGAAAAAAACTTTATAGATTATTTTAAAAAGTACGGGTTTGAAGAATCAACCAATATTGATTTAGTTGGAGAGGTTTTTTCAAAAAACAAATATTTGGAAACAGGCAGGGACATTAATTTGGCAACAGCTGCTTTTGGACAGGGCGTGGAATTAACTCCAATTCAGATGGCCCAAGGATTTTCAGCTTTGATAAATGGCGGCACATTATGGAAACCGCATATTGTCAAAAAAGTTATTGACCAAAGCGGAAAAGAAAAGGTTCTTGAACCGGAAATCAAAAAATCAGAAGTTATTAAAAAAGAAACAAGCGAAAAATTGGTTGAAATGCTGGTAAGCGTGGTGGAAAATGGCTTTGGCAAAAAAGCAAGGGTAAGCGGACATTATATTGGAGGAAAAACCGGCACAGCGCAAGTAGCGTGGAGCGCTTTGGGATTTGACAAGGCCGGCTATTCGGAAAAAACAGTTCAAAGTTTTATCGGATTTTTCCCGGCTTATAATCCGCAATTTTTAATTTTGGTTAAACTAGACAACCCAAAAACCAGAACAGCGGAATACTCGGCAATTCCAGCTTTCCACGAATTGGCAGAATATATAATAAATTATTACCAAATTGCGCCGGAGTACTGAAATACAATTTTCAATTTACAATTTCTAATTTCCCTGCCTCGCCGGCTCGCTGCGAAACGGACAGGCGGGTATTAAATTATCAATTAACCAATTTCTAAACCTAGTTTTGTTTTTCAATAAGCTAATTTTTTTATATAATACTCAAATGAGCAAAAAAGTTTATTTTATCGGAATTGGCGGAATCGGGGTTAGCGCTTTGGCGCAATATTATCTGCAAAACAAATGGCAGGTTTTTGGCTCTGATTTGGTTGGGTCGGAGATTACCGACAGTTTGAAAAAACTTGGCGCTAAAATTTTTATCGGCGAAAACTCCAAAAACATCAAAAAAGATATTGAAAAAATTATTATAAGCCCTGCCATTAAGGAGCAAAACCAAGAACTCAAAAAAGCAAGAGAATTGAAAATTCCCGTCCAAACATATCCGGAAGCGCTGGGCGATTTGTCTAGAGAAAATTTTACCATTGCGATTTCCGGCGCGCACGGAAAAAGCACCACAACAGCAATGACTGCTTTGGTTTTAATTGAAGCGGGTTTTGACCCGACTGTTGTTGTCGGCACTAAATTAAAAGAATTTGGAAATTCCAATTTCAGAATCGGAAAATCAAAATATCTGGTTATTGAGGCCTGCGAATATGAGGACTCTTTTTTAAATTACTTGCCAAAAATCGGGGTTATTACAAATATAGATAAAGAACACTTGGATTATTTCAAAAATTTAAAAGGCGTTATCAGTTCTTTCCAAAAATTTGTTGAAAAAATCGGCAAAAACGGAACATTGGTTTTAAACAAGGACGATGAAAATTTAAAAAAACTGAAAATTTTAGATATTGAAAAATTCGGTTTTTCCTTGAAACAAAAAGAAGCGAAAAAACTGAGACAAATACTAAAAGTTCTCGGTGATTACAATATCCAAAATGCTTTGGCTGCTTTGACAATTGCCAGAGTTTTAAAAATTCCAGACGAAATTTCTTTTAGGGCGCTTTCCAAATTTCAAGGAACTTGGCGTCGTTTTGAAATTGAAGAAAAATCTTATCAAGGCAAAAAATTTACCTATATTTCTGACTACGCGCATCATCCAAACAAAATAAAGGCAATGTTAAAAGGCGCGCGAGAAAAATATCCGGATAAAAAAATTTGGTGCGTTTTCCAGCCCCACCAATATCAAAGAACTTATTTTTTATTCAAGGATTTTGTTGATGTTCTCCAAAAAGCTCCTGTTGATAAACTGATATTAGTCCCGATTTACAGCGTTTTTGGCAGAGAAACAGCAGCAATAAAAAAACAGGTTGATTCAGCCAAATTAGCCCGAAAAATACGGGAAAAAACAGCGAAAAACAAAGTTTTTTATAAAAATTCAATAGAAAAAGCCGCTGATTATATCAAGGCGAATTTAAAAGGCGGGGAAATTATTATTGCTATGGGCGCTGGCGATATTTACGGCTTGAAAAAATTGGTTTAAAATAGCTGAATATGGAAAATTTGATTTTTTGGTCAATCGGAATTCTGATAATTTTTATTTTCTCGTTTTTTTATTTTCTAATTGGAAAAAGCATCCAAAAAAAGCAGTTCAAAAAATCCTTGAATTATTCTTTGTTCTCCATAAGAATTCCTCAGAGAAAATTAGACTCTCAAAAAGACGCCAGAAAAGAGGAAAAAGAATGGATTGCGAGAATGGAACAATTTTTTTCAAGCTTGACCTTTCTCAAAAAACCAAAATTACTGAATCCAGGCCAATGGCTTACTTTTGAAATCGCGAAAGTCAAAAAAGAAATAAGATTTTTCGTTGCCAGTCCGCAGGAAATAAAGGAACAAATTGAAAAACACATTTACAGCTTTTTCCCGGAAGCGGAAATAGCGGAATTACCCCAAGACTATAATATTTTTTCCAGCGAAGAGATGACTATCGGAGGAATTTTGGGGCTGAAAAAACCATTTATTTTGCCTATCAAAACATATCTTCAAATGGAAGCAGACCCGATTTCAAACATTACCCACGCCCTGACAAAACTTTCTGACGGCGAAGAAGCGATTATCCAGCTTGTTATCCAACCAGACACAAAAAAATGGAGAGAAAGAGCCGGCGATATTCTAAAAAAAGCTGAAAAAGGCGACTCTTTTAAAAAAGCTTATTCCGGGACATCGCTTTGGAGCAAGTTTTTTACGACAATTTTGCCAGAAAAAAAAGAAAGTCCCAAAAACGAAGAAAAAAAACAAGAAGAAATGAAAATGCCGGACAAAGAACTGGTTGAATGCCTGACCAGCAAACTTTCAAAAGACGCTTATTTAACCTCCATAAGAATTATTGTTTCACTTCCCGCGGCGAAAAAAGAAAACGGAGAAATAATTTTAGACCAAATTGTCGGTTCTTTTGAACAATTTTCAACTCCAAAACTGAATGGTTTTTATTTGATAAAAGAAAAGGGCAGGGCGCTGAAAGAACTTGCTTTTAAAATTTCTTTCCGCATTCCTCAAAATAAATTCAACTCAATTTTTTCAATTGAGGAACTAAGCTCTTTATTCCATTTTGCCACTTCTTTTGCCGCAACGCCGCAGGTTGAAAGATTGGACGCGAAAAAAGCAGCTCCTCCGACAAACTTGCCAACAGAAGGGCTTTTGCTGGGATTTAATGATTTTCGCGGCCAAAAAACAGATGTCAGAATTAAAGACGACGACAGAAGGCGCCATCTTTATGTTATTGGCCAAACTGGAACCGGAAAATCCGCTTTTCTTTCCAATTTGATAGAACAGGATGTTAAAAACGGAAACGGGGTTGGAGTTTTGGACCCGCACGGCGACTTGATTGACGACATTTTGGGAAAAATTCCCAAAGAAAGGGTAAAAGATGTTGTTTTGTTCAATCCCGGAAATTTGGAAAGGTCTGTTGGTTTGAATATGCTGGAATACAGCCCGGAATTTCCCGAGCAAAAAACATTTATTGTCAATGAACTTATAAAGATTTTTGATAAATTATATGACCTGAGGCAAACCGGCGGCCCAATGTTTGAACAATACACCAGAAACGCCCTGATGCTTTTAATGGACGACACTTCAGAAACCTATACTTTAATGGAGGTGCCAAAAGTTATGGCTGATTCTGAATTCAGGCACAGATTATTGGCAAAATGCAAAAATATTTTAGTTAAAGAATTTTGGGAAAAACAAGCGGAAAAAGCCGGCGGTGAAGCGTCGTTGGTAAATATGGTGCCATACATAACTTCCAAGTTTGACACTTTCATATCCAATGATTATATGCGGCCGATAATCGGACAGACAAAAAGCACTTTTAATTTCAGAGAAATAATAGACAGCGGCAAGATATTTTTGGTCAATCTGAGCAAGGGAAGGTTGGGGGAAATGAACAGCTCGCTTTTAGGTCTTATTATAACCGGAAAACTGGCAATGGCGGCTTTTTCCAGAATTGACACGCCGGAAAAAGAAAGAAAGGATTTTTATTTATATTTGGACGAGTTCCAGAACTTTGCCACTGACACCATTTCCACAATACTTTCCGAGGCGCGAAAATACAAATTATGCCTGAATATTTCGCACCAATTTATCGGCCAACTGCCTGATTTAATTAAAAGCAGTGTTTTTGGGAATGTCGGCTCAATGATTTCTTTCAGAGTTGGCGCAGAAGACGCGGAATTCCTGCAAAAGCAATTTAGCCCTGTTTTTGACGCGCAGGATTTGATAAACATAGAAAACTTTAACGCTTACATTAGATTAATGATTGGCGGCCATATTTCCCAACCGTTTAACATAAAATCCTATCCGCCGTCAGAAAGCGACAAACAGCGCGCGCAGGACATCAAGGATTATTATGCTTTGACTTTTGGCAGGGACGCGAAAATAATTGAGCAGGAAATTGAGGAAAGACGAAAAATGATGTAATTTTTCCTTGACTTGCCCAAAATTCATTCTATAATAAATAAAACAATAAAATTAAAATAAAAAACATGGAAAAACCAGATGTTTTTGAAATAAATCCTGAAGAAATAAAAATACTAAAAAATAAAGGTTTAAGGGGAGCAACAGAACAAATTTCTTCTGATTTGGCTGATTTGACTGCAAGAAAAACAAGCAAATCTATTGAAGAAAAAAAAGAAATCCCTGAAGTAAAAAAAGAAGCAACCAAAAAAGAAACAGGGGAAACTGCTGAAAAATCATTTCCTGAAAAAATAAATCCAGAAAATCCGTTAAAAAGTGTGTATTGGGAACAAAACCCTAGTCCTTCGGAAAGAAAAAAATTCGAAGAAAGTGTTAGGGAAAAAAAATCGGAAGTAAAAACAGAAAGTTTGATAAAAAAAATTATAAAATTCCTTTTAGGTAAAAAAGAAGAAGCAAAAAAACAGAAAGAACTTGCTGAAAAACTTGGCGTTAAGGACGAAAGTATTACTCCAGAAATAGGAAAAGAAACAGAAGGTCTCAAAGCAGGCGCTGAAAGAGCTATGGAAACATATTTACAAGTTAATAAAGATTTTATAAATAAACTAGAACAGGAAAACAAAAAAGAAAAAGGAAAATTATCTCCTGAAAAACAAGGATTATTTGACAAAATCAAGGGCTTGGATAATAAAAAGAAAATCCAATTAGCATTGGGCATAGCGTTGGTAGCAGGCTCTGTATTTGCCGGTGGACTTCCAATCCTCACTGGAATGACTATTGGCCAGCTTTTATTCGGAAAAGCGATTCTTGTTGGCACTGAAGCAGCTTTGGCTGGTACTGCTGCTGGTTATGCTGGAATTGGGTTGGGCGGTATTTTACTTGAAAAACTTTTCAGAAAATCAGAAGAAGAACCCGGAAAACCAGGAAAACCTGAAGAAACCACAAAAGCACCAGAAAAAGCTCCTGAACCGGGTAAAACTCCAGGAACAACGGAAACGCCAAAACCAGAAGAAATAGGAGAAAAAGAAGCCGCCGCCGCTCCTGCTGGAGCTATGGCGAGCCAAGGAGAAAAACCAATAAGAACAGACATTGATATTTTGGAAGATTTGGGAAATTTGTCTGAAGAAGAAAAGGCGGCGATATTAGAAGCCAGAACAAAAGCCGGAATTCAAACCTCGGAAAACTTCAACACAGAAAAAGATGAGTTTGGCAGAGAAAGAATACTTGAAAAAGAAAGAGTTAGTGAAGAAAAAACAACAGAAGAAAGAATAATTGAAGAAACGAAGAATAGGGCTGGTAATATTGGAGGAAGAAAAGAAGAAAAAAGAGACAAATTCTTTTCCGGAGAAGACGACTTAGATGCTCCAAGGACTTAATTAAAAACACAAAATTAAAATTCACCCTGTTAAATAATTTCGCTGAAAGCGAAATTACTGCGAAGCAGTATTTAACAGGGTAAAAAAAATATGGCAAAAATAAAAGAGCAAATCAAAAACATTGTTGAGGAATTGGGTCTGGAGAGTTTTCCGCTTGGCAAGCAAGAAGAAATCATAATGAAAATTGCTGAAATTGTTTATGACAGGGTTTTATTGAGAATTTTGACGAAATTAACTGACCAAGAAGCAAGACAATTAAGCCAATTGATTGACCAAAACAGGAAAGACGATGTTGATAAAATGCTAAAGGGAAAATTTCCTGATTTTGAAGGGTTGTTAAAAGAAGAAATCATGCTTACCCAAAAAGAGCTGATTAGAGGTGTTAACAGCTAAAAAAATGAACTTTGAAAAATCAATAAGTCCTGTTGAAAATTCTTTTGAAAAACCAGGAAAAGAAGAAAAAACCTTTGATTTAAAGCAAATTTGTCAGGAAATCAAAAAAACACAGGAGAAAAAATTTTAACTAATAATGGCGGGTTTGGAAAACAATTCAATAAAAAAAGTTTTTTAGAGGTTTTAAATAATTCAATGATTCCGTAAAATAAAATGGAAAATTCACAACAAGAAGAAAAAATCCAATACTATTTGAAAATAGCTTTTGAACAAGGAATAGAAAAAGCAATAAAAGAAATCAAAAACAACGAGGAAGCGTTTATGGTTGACGCTTTTCATGATAAACTGGTTGAAAAAATCAAAGAAAGAAAAGATTTAACCGAAAATGTCTAGCGTTTAATTAAATTTAAGTTGCGCCATTTATAAAATAGGCGTTTTTTCTTTTAAAAAATACTAAAAAATACTAAAATAATCCAATGAAATTATTTATTGTTGCTACGCCAATAGGGAACTTAAGCGATTTTAGCAAAAGAGCCAAAGAAACACTGGAACAAGTTGATTTGATTTTAGCTGAAGACACAAGACAAACAGCCAAACTTTTGAATTTTTTTGGCATTGAAAAGCCAATAATAAGCTATCACCAACATTCAAAACTAATGAAACTAGAACAAATTAAAGGACTTCTTTTGGATAATAAAAACTTGGCATTGGCTTGCGATTCCGGAACCCCGGGAATTTCCGACCCAGCCGGAGAATTAATTGATTTTCTTCATAAAGAAATCCCGCAAATTGAAATTATTCCGATTCCCGGGCCTTCGGCAATAATTTCAGCGTTATCTGTATGCGGTTTTTCAGCAAACCAATTTTTATTTGTTGGATTTCCGCCAACTAAAACCAAAAGAAAAAAGTTTTTTGAAGAAGCGTTAAAATATACTAAAACCATTGTTTTTTACGAAAGTCCTTTTCGTTTGATTAAAACCCTGGAAAATATAAAAGAAGAATTAGAAAAAAACAGCCAAAAAAGAAAAATATTTGTAATCAAAGAAATCAGCAAAATGTTTGAAAAATCCTGGAGAGGGGAAATAGATACGGTTATAAAAAACTTGAAAAGCGAAAAAATACGGGGCGAATTTGTAATAATTTTAAGTCCTGCCGCTTAATTTATGTCTTATTTAGTGGAAAATTTAATACATCAAACTTGGTTAAAAACAGATAATATTATTCAGGCCTTCAAAAAAATAAAAAGGGCTGATTTTCTGCCTGAAGAATCAAAAAACCTGGCTGAATTAAACGAAGCCCTGCCAATTGGCTTTGGACAAAGCATTTCCCAGCCGTCTGTGGTTGCTTTTATGCTTGAATTATTACAGCCAAAACCAGGAGAAAAAATTCTTGATATTGGTTATGGCTCCGGATGGACTACGGCTTTAATTGCGGAAAGTATTAAACCCAATGGAATTGTCGTGGCAATTGAAAGAATAAAAGAACTGAAAGAATTTGGCGAAAAAAACATTTCTAAATATAATTTTGGGCAGGTAGTAAAAACTGTTTTGGGCGATGGAACAAAGGGCTATATTTCCGAGGCTCCTTTTGATAAAATTTTAGCGTCTGCCTTTGCTGAAAAAATTCCGGAAGAATGGAAAAAACAGCTGAAAATCGGCGGTTTGATTGTTGCGCCTGTTAAAAACAGCATTGTTTTAATCAGAAAAAATAAAGAAAATGAGTTTGAGGAAATGGAATATCCGGGATTTGTTTTTGTTCCCTTAATTGAAGAAAACCTGTAAAATGACATTTATAGAAATTAGAAAAGAACTAAAAAAATTAGCCAAAAAAGAAGTTAAAAAAAGCCATAAAAAATTTATTCCCTCAGGAGATAAAATTTACGGCGTCAGAATCCCATTTTTAAATTTGATAGCAAAAAAAATAAAAGAACCGAGTTTTGATTTGGTTGAAAAATTATGGGGTAGCGGCTATTTTGAGGAAAAAATTCTTGGCTGCAAAATTTTAGCAAAAATTTCAGACAAAAACCCCTTAAAAACATTAAAATTCATCAAAAAATTAAGCCGTAAAATTTCTGATTGGGCTGTTTGCGACACCTTGGGAAGCCAAAGCATAAAAAAAATAAGCAAAGCAAATCAAAAAGAAATTTATGGCTTGGCTGAAAAACTGATTTCATCAAAAAATAATTTTTGGCAAAGAAGATTAGGAATTGTTTTTTTGATAGAATTGAATAAAAAAGGGTTTGATAAAGAAAAAATCAAGAAACTGAGCCAAAAATTGGAAAAAGACAGCGAGCATTACATTAAAAAAGCTGTCATTTGGCTAAAAGCTGAGTTAAAAAAAATAGAATGAAATTATCTTTTGAAAAAATTGTTTTAGTTTTTATTTTAGCAGCAGCAATTATTTTTTTAGTTGTTCCGCCTAATTTTTATCTTCAAAAAACAGGTCTATTTACAATTCCCAAGGGGCAAAGCGCTTTGGAAATAGGAAAAAACCTGGAAAAACAAGGTTTTTACAAACACTCTTCAATTTTCTTTTTTCTCAGTTTGGCAACCGGAAAAGCAAATAAATTACAGGCAGGTGGCTATTTGTTAGAAAAAAATAAATCAATTTTAAGGGTTTTAAATGATTTTTCCAAAGGAAATGTATTGAAAATAAAAATAACCTTTCCTGAAGGAATAACCATGAAAGAAATTGAAAACAAAACCAACCAAGAGTTTGAAAAATGGGGAAGAGAAAAAATTAATTTTTCTGACCTTAAAATTGCTGATTTCAAAAAAGATTTTGAATTTTTGAAAAATGTTTCTTTGTCAGCCAATTTAGAAGGTTTTTTATTTCCAGACACTTATAATTTTGATTTGAAAACCGAGAATTTTGATATTGCCAGAATTTTTCTTTCTAATTTTGAAGAAAAAATAAACAAGGAAACAAAAATAAAGGGCGAAAAAAACTTTTTTGATATCCTGACCATGGCTTCTCTTTTGGAAAAAGAGGCGAACAAATTTGAAGACAAACAAAAAATAGCAGACATTCTCTGGAGGCGCTTGGAAATTAAAATGCCCTTGCAGGTTGATGCCGCGATAAATTACGCAATCGGAAAAAATAAAGAAAGACTGAGTTTAATTGATTTGGAAATTAATTCCCAATATAATACATATAAGAACTTAGGACTGCCGCCAGGGCCAATTTGCAATCCAGGAAAAGAAAGCATTTTGGCAGCTGTTAATCCCCAAAAAAATGATTTTTGGTACTATTTGTCTTCTTCTTATGACGGCAAAATAATTTTTAGTAAAGATTTTGAGGAACACAAATTAAATAAATTGAAATACCTTAAATAACACCCTCCCAAATTTTTGACTTGTTTGATAATAAATTGTTGAGACATTGATATCCCCGCTTGTTCAAATTATTATTGCCAATTATAGTTATTTTAGTCAAAAATTTGGGAGGGTAAAGGTCAAGTTATATAAAAATTCTTAAAAACTTTATCAAAATCAAAAAAAAATTAAAATTCTTCCTCCAAAATTTTTCAGGGAAAAACTTAGGAGGGTAAAAAAATTATGAAAAATAAAATTTTCTTAATCATTGTTGTTTTAGCTTTGTTTTTGTGCGGCACCATAAATGCTGAAACAGCGACAAGCGTCCAAACAACAACTGGAAACGCGACAGGTTCAACTCAAAACATTCCAATTGAAAATATAAAAACAATTACCCCGCAAGCAACTTCAGTTCAAAAAATAAATGCTCTTGATACGCAAAAAGCCATTGAATCAATAATTAAACCATTTGCGCCAATCATACAACCGGTAGAAAAACTTTTACAGACAACAACAACCGCAGAACCGCAAAAAATAGAGGCTCAAAAACAAGAAATTCCCAGCGCCACCTCAGGGACTGGTGGAGGAGCTAGCGTTTCGGTTTCTTCGGTTAGTACGACAACAGGAAAATGCGAAATTGTTAATAAAGAAAGAACCAGGGAATTAAATAATTTGTTGGTAGAACTTCAAAAAGCAAACAAGGTAGGCCAGCAAGAATTGGTTGTTAGAATCAAAGAAAAAATAAATTCCATAAACCAGGAAATTGAAAAAGCTAAAAAAGAATGCGCAAACCAAATAACAACCCGATATCCGCAAAGTACCACCTCAACACAAATAGTGATAGCGCAACCAACGCCTCAAAAACCGGTGGGCGCGGGAAATCCGACAGAAATTGCTGATTATTACAAGGATAAAATGACAAATATTCTTCAAAAAACAGGGGACACGGACCAAACTATTAATTCCTTAAAACAACTTAGGAACGAAATTGACCAAATGATTGTTAAGTTGGTCAGAGAAACAGAAAAAATTAAAATGAGCGACATTAAAGATTTAACTCAGGAACTGACAATTTCTCCGTCGCAAATTCAGGTAAATAACATAAAGATGGATATTGAAAATCAAAAAGAAATCGGCATTGAATCAAAAGGAAAGGAAATTAATATCAAGGCGAATTTACAAAATATTCAAATTCAAGACGGCGGTTTCAATGTTAAATCTATGGAAAGAATAATGATAAAAAACCAGGAAATGAATATCGCGGAACAAAAAATTACAGTTTTGCCGACAGAAGCAACAAGCTTGTTTAAATTAAAACCGGAAGAAATCAAGGAGTTTAATTTGGATGTTGAAAACAACAAGCCGGTTTATAACATAAAAACCATTGAAGCAAGAAAATTATTCGGAATAATTCCGGTTTCTATTTCCAGAGAAGCGAAAATAGACGCCGTTAGCGTTAGTTCGGAAAAAAACATTCTTGAAGACAACAAGCCCTGGTGGACATTTTTAACCTCTAAATAATTTAGATAATGGGTTTTAAAAAGCTTTTTTGGACCGCTCACTCAAAAGAAAAGATGAAATTTTACGGCATTAGCGAACAACGAGTCCGCAGGATTTTAAAGTCGCCGGAAAGGACTGAAAAGGGGATTGCTGAAAAAACTGTCGCGGTTATGCAAAAAGCAGGCGGAAAAAGAAAATATGAATTGTGGGCAATGTTTCAGGATACTGCCAAACAAAGGAAAATTATTTCCGCTTGGCGATATCCCGGAGAAACAAAACCCGGAGAATTAATTATTCCTGAAGGTGCTTTATAAAATAAAAGTTAGGCCAGAATCTAAAAAACAGCAAGTCGTAAAAAAGAAAAACTATGAATTTTTGGTTTGTTTAAAATCAAAAGCAGAAAAAGGAATGGCAAATAAAGAACTTATTGGGTTGTTAAGCGATTTTTTTGGAGTTTCTGTTTCTAAAATAAAAATAAAAAGGGGATTGAAAACTACTAATAAAATTTTGGAAATAAAATAAAAAAGTTGAAAAATTTTCTGAAATATGTTATATTAAAATTAGGAGGAAAAATATGGTTTGCGATTTAAGTTGTTTCCTTTGGGCAGTAAGCATTGTAATTTTGCTTGTTGCTTACTCAAGAAAACAGCTTGATTCGCTGGGATTCTTGAGTGGTATCGTGATGGGTTTCGCCTTGTTTTTTGCAGGCGGTTTTAATTGGTTGATACCAATGATAATTTTTTTTGTTCTCGGCTCTCTTTTCACTTCCTTTAAAAAAGATTTGAAAAAAGAACTGGGGGTTAACGGGAAAGCCCGAACCTGGAAAAATGTTTGGGCAAATGGCGGAGCTGCGTTTATTTTTGCAGTTTTAGCTATTTTATTCCCCAGCCATTCTAACACCCTATATTTGGCGCTGATTGCTTGTTTATCTGTTGCTCTGGCTGATACCAGCGCCACAGAACTTGGGCAAATTTTCGGTAAAAAGCCGGTTTCCCCAATAACTCTGCAACCTGCGAAAATTGGTGAACCAGGAGCTGTGAGTAAAGAGGGGTTGCTTGCAAGTTTTGTTGGCTCAACGATTATTGGGTTATGGGGTTATATAACAGGCGTTACCCTAGAAATAGTGGCTATAATTGTTGTTATAGGGTTCCTGGGGGCGTTTTTGGACAGCATTTTAGGGGCTACGTTTGAAAAAAGAGGAATATTTAATACCCATTTGATTAATTTTTTGACAACGTTTTTAGGTGGAGTAATTGCTTTGGTTATTTTCATTTAATAAAGCGAGAACTCCTCTTTTTTTATTTACTTAATTTTACTCAATTTTTAAATTTACCCTCCCAAATTTTGGCTTTAAAAAAACAAAATTCAAGGGGTTAAATGTTATTTTTTATTAAGTTGAAATTCTGTTTGTTTATCAAATCCTCAAGCCAAAACTTGGGAGGGTGAACCGCTCCAAATTTTGGCTTGAAGTTTTTTAAATTAATAGCGATAATTTAAATAATCAAATAAAAACTAACATTTTAATAATTTATTTTTTATCAAACTAAAAATTTGAGGAGGGTGAACATATAATTTAAAAATATGGTTTTAATTTTAAAAGATTGTTTTTTAATCGGTTTCGTGATTTTTTGGACAATTGTTTTTGCCAAAAAAATTATTTTTTGGACGTATCTTTGGCAATTAAAAGAATATCACTGGGCCAGGTTTAAATCGCACTTTTCAACCCATAACGGGAAAAAAGCGATTTTCAATTTTCTTAATTTTTTCAAGCTGATTCTGATTATTTTTCCGGGAATCCTTTTTGTTTTATCTTTACAACCCAATCAAGAGTTTTTTGTTTTGTATTTGTTTTTAATTTCTCTGATTTTTGCGGCTGAAGGAATTGTTTTTCTAAAAAACTTATTTGCCAAAAGCTTTGCTTTTCCCAAAATCACCCTAAAAACTTTAATTATTTTGTTTTTGGGTTTTTTAACGCTATTTTCAGCAATTTTTATTTCTTTTTTCTTTGACCCTGAATCGTTTTTTTATTATCTTTTACTGGCTGATTTTTTTGCGCCCTTAATCATCAGTTTTTTGGTTTTTATCGCTCATCTGATAGCAATTATTTGGCGCTGGAATTTAATAAAGCAAGCAATGGAAAAAAGACAAAAATTTAATCGTCTTTTGGTTGTGGGAATAACCGGAAGCTATGGTAAAAGTTCAACAAAAGAATTTTTATACGCAATTTTGAAAAATCATTTTAATATTTTAAAAACAACAGCAAACCAAAACAGCGAGGTTGGAATTAGCAAGTGTATTTTGGAAAATTTAAACGAAAATCACGAGGTTTTTATCTGCGAAATGGGCGCTTATTCCAAGGGCGGGGTGCGGCTTTTGTCAGAAATCGCAAAGCCTAAAATAGGAATTTTAACCGGAATAAACGAACAGCATTTGAGCGTTTTTGGCTCGCAAGAAAAAATTATTGCGACAAAATACGAATTGATTGAGTCGTTGCCGCAAGAAGGACTGGCTGTTTTTAACGGCGACAATGCTTATTGCCAAGATTTATATGAAAAAACAACCGGAATTTCGGAAAAAATTGTTTTTTCCGAAATTCCAAAAAACTTAACCGCTATAAAATTCTGGCTTTGGAGGGATTTATGGGCAGAAACAATTCAAGAAGAAAAAGATTGCTTGAAATTCAAATTATGTTCAAAAGAAGAAGCTCTGGAAATCAAGACAAAAATTTTAGGCAAACACAATATTGCCAATTTATTAATGTCTGTTGTCGTGGCAAAACAACTGGGAATGACACTGGAAGAAATTGCTAAAGAAATTGAAAATTTAAGCCCGGAACTGGGCGCGATTAAATTAAAAAAGACAAAAGACGGCCTAAATATCATTGATTCAAGCTATTCTGCCAATCCCAATGGCGTTTTGGCTGATTTGGATTATTTGAAAAATTGGCCTGGCAAAAAAATTATAATAATGCCAAGCTTGATTGAGCTGGGAAAAACAGCGCCAAGTATCCATTATAAAATAGGCGAAAAAATCGCTGAAACTTGCGATTTGGCAATTATAACAACAAGGGATTATTTTAAAGATTTGAAAACAGGCGCTGAAAATAAAAACAAAGATATTAAAATTTATTATTCCAGCAATCCCAGGGAAATAAAAAAAATACTTACAGATTTGGATTTTTTGTCAGATGTTATTTTGCTGGAAGGAAGGTCGCCAGAAAATATAAAAAACATGATTTATAATTTATGAAGGGTTTTAAACCAATTTCAATATCGCTTTCACCCAAGGTGGAAAAAGACGACCTTCAGCTTGTTTTTGATTTGCTAAAAAAACCTGTTATTTGGAAAAATGGG
>JAUYFS010000018.1 GCA_030689665.1 bacterium | reverse complement strand
AATCAAAAACACCCACAATGGGCGTTTTTGATTTTTCACTCCTAGGCTCCGGTGGTAGGATTCGAACCTACAACCTAATGCTTACATCTTATCCCATTATTTCTAACGGGGATGGACTATCTCATCACCCTTCATCAATTAAAATGATGCGAGGGGCGAGGCGCTTCGTTCCTATTAAAAGGAACTACTCCCTTTCGGGATAGTCTCTGAACCTTGTTTGACATAGTGTCAAACCTTGGCTGCGGATTGCCATAGGTATAAACCCTTAGGTTTCCCGCAATTCACCTCGTTTTTCAATCTTGATTTCTCAAGAAAGCTGCAAGTATTGTCTACAGGCATCCGCGCTACCATTGCGCCACACCGGAATGGAATATAAAACAATTATAATGGAATTTGCTCGTTTTGAAAAGTGCTGTAGGAGGTGTAGGAGGGTCTGACCCTCCTACAGCACTTTTTGAACATTAAAAATTAACTATAATCCTTGAGCTTATTTAGTTTCTCATGATCTCTTATTTTCTCCAAAGCTTTGGCTTCAATTTGCCTTATTCTCTCGCGAGTAACGCCAAATTCCTTGCCAACCTCTTCAAGCGTGTGCGTAATTCCTGTGTTTAAACCAAACCTCATTTTCAAAATTTCCTGTTCCCTTTTTTCCAAAGTATCTAAAATTTCCTTAAACCTGTCTTTCAGCAAAACCCTTGCCGCATTCAAAGAAGGAGAGGTTATTTTTTCGTCCTTGATAAAATCAACCAAAACACTGTCCTCGTCTTCTCCTCCGACCGGAGTTTCAATTGAAATTGACGCTTGGGAAATTTTATCCAAATGCCTGATTTTTTCCGGCTCCAAACCCATTTCAACCGCAACTTCTTCTGAAAGTGCTTCCCTGCCAAGTTCTTGAAAAAGTTTTTTCTTTATTTGCTTGTATTTGGAAATCGTCTCAACCATATGAACAGGAATGCGGACAGTCCTTGACTGGTCTGCCAAGGCCCTGGTAATCGCCTGCCTAATCCACCATGTGGCATAGGTTGAAAATTTATAATTTCTTCTCCAGTCAAATTTTTCCACTGCTCTGAACAGCCCGATGTTTCCTTCCTGAACAAGGTCCAGCAAACTTAAATTCGGAGAACGGCCGATGTATTTTTTGGCAATGGAAACAACCAATCTCAAATTCGCCAAAATCATTTTTCTTCTCGCGTCCTCGTCGTTTTTTTCTATCCTTTTTGACAATTCCTTTTCCTCGTCTCCAGTAAGAAATTGGGTTCTGCTTATTTCTTTCAAATAAATTTGTATCGGGTCTATTTTGTGGACAGTGTCTTTTGTTTTTTCCGCTTTTTTATCAATCTGGATTAAATCCTTAATTTCTTTGACAATCACGCCGTTTTTCTGCAAATCCTCATAAATGGCTTTCAAAAGTTCCGGATTTTTGGAAACAGATTTCAGATAATATCTAATCTCATTAAAGGTCACAAAACTTCTTTTGCGGCCCTTTTCCAAAAGCAGAAGGTATTTTTTGGATTTTATAATTTTTTCAATTTTTATCCTTGACGCTTTTGATATTTTCTTTTCTCGGGATTTTCTTTTTGGTTTTTTCACCGCTGTTTTTTTTGCCGGCTTTCTCGCCTTTTTTATCTTTTTTTTCTGGTTTTCCTTCGTTGGTTTTTTGAGCTTCTTTCTTTTAATTTTTACCGCTTTTTTTTCCGCCAGCTGGCGGATTTTGCTTTTTTTCTTTTTTGCCATAATTTTTTTACCCTCCCAAGTTTTTGATTTTTTCCAAAAACTGAAAAGGGCGTTAATTTTTATTTAATTACGATGCTGTTATTTAATTTTAGCCCGCCCCAATCAAAAATTTGGGAGGGTAAATTTTAATTCTTCAATTTTATTGCTCAAAGCGTTAAAATCCTTTAATAAATTTTCCGCCTTTTCTTTTTCTCCTGATTCCTCGGCTATTTTAATCTCGTCCAGCAAACCGCTCAATCTTTCCTTTAAAAACAAAACTTGAATTTCTTTTAAGATATTATCAAACTCTTTTTCCAAATTATCAATGCCCCTGCCCCCAAGATAGCCCAGTTTTTCCAATTCAAATTCAAAACTCAGCGTTTTTATTTTCTCAATTTCTTCTTCGGAAAAATCGCCTTTTAACTTGTCAATTTCTGACAAATCTTTTTTCTCCGAGCAAGTTTTTTTAATTTTTTCAATAATTTCTTTTATTGAAGAAGAAATTTTATCAAAAATATCATCATTTATTTTTTCCGAGAGATTTGGGCTGTTTGTCAAAATTTTTAGCAACTCGTTCTCTAAAATCTGCTGGTTGTTTTTTTTCTCTTTTATAAACTCTTTTTCCTTGTTTTTGATTTCTGGCGACTTTTCTATTTTCTTTAACTCTTCATAAATGTATTTTTCGTCTGTTCGCAGCTCTTTTGACAATTTTTGAATCCAAAAACCCTGCTCTATTTTATTAAAAATCTTTTTTATAATCGGCAATATGATTTTGGCTATGGCTTTTTTTCCTTCAACTGTTTCTTTGTCAAATTTCTCCAAAGCGATTTGAAAATAAAAATCCATAATGGAAACGGCGCCATTGACCGACTTTTCCCACTCATCTTTATTTTCTTTAATCAATTCAGCCGGGTCTTTTCCGTGAGAAAGGCGGATAATTTTCAAATCAAACCCCCTGCCCATTGCCAAATCTATGCCTCTTTTTGTCGCGCTTTCACCGGCAAAATCCATGTCAAAACACAGTTTCAAATTTTTCGTATAGCGTCCCAAAAAACGCAAATGAAAATCCGTTAAAGCCGTTCCGCAAGTCGCTACCGCGTTTTTGCAACCGGCCTGATGCGCCATAATCGCGTCAGTATAACCTTCAACTAAAACAAAATAATCTTTTTCTTTGGCTTCTTTTTTTGCCCTGTCAATTCCGTAAAGAATGCTGCTTTTATCGTAAACTTCTGTATTGGGTATATTCAGATATTTTGCGCCCGCTTCGGCCGCAGAGCGAGGCGAGCCTTCTTCTTCGCCTGCAACTTTTTCAAAAATTCTTCCGCCAAAAGCCACGACTTGCGAATTAATGTCAAAAATCGGAAACATTATTCTGCCCCTGAATCTGTCGTAAAAACCCTTACTGCCTTTTATCGCCAATCCTGATTTTTCAATTTCTTGGTCGCTTACCCCCTTTTTATTCAAAAAATCCTGCAACGCGTTCCATTTATTGGGAGAATATCCGACTTCCCATTCTTCAATGCTTTTTTCAGATATTGAACGCGACAATAAATATTCTTTTGCTTTTTTGCCGCTCTGAGATTCCAGCTGTTTTTGGAAAAATTTGGACGCTTGCTGGTTTATTTCCAAAATTCTCTGCCTGTCGCTGTCTTTTTTGAAATCAAATTTTTTCAATTCCACTCCGGCTTTTTCCGCCAAAATTTTCAGCGCTTCCGGAAATTCAATGTTTTCAATAAGCATTACAAATTTGAAAATGTCGCCCGAAGCGCCGCAACCGAAACATTTGAAAATTTGTTTTGGCGAGGAAACAAAAAAAGACGGCGTTTTCTCGCTGTGAAACGGGCAAACTGCCCTGTAATTCGTTCCTGTTTTTTCAAGCTTTAGATAATTTTCAACAATGTCTTTTATATCAAGGCGATTTTTGATTTCCTCAATTGCAGAATCCATAAAATAGTTCAATTATTTTTCATTCCAATCTATTCGCGCGCCATTTCTTCCCGCGTCTTTTTCGGTGAATCCTTTTGGATATCTTTTCTCAAGTTTTTCAATGTTTTCTTTTAAAATTTCTTCCAAATCCCAATCATAAAAATTGCAAATCATGGCAACATACCACATTGTATCGCCAATATTTTCCCTGATGCCTTGTCGTTGGTCATTGTCGTGAAAAATTGTTTTTTTAATGCATCCGACCAAATCGCCGGCTTCGCCGGCGATTCCCAATCCCCAATTAATGATTTCTTTTTCTTTGTCCCCGCCAAAATCTTTGGCTGTTTCTTTGCAAAATTTTTGATATTGTTTCAAGTCAATTTTTTGTTCCATATTTTTTACAGTATCTCTATAAATTTAATCTTGCCTTTTTGTAATACTGAACCAGGCAATAAAACACAACGAACATCTTTTACAACCTTACTATCAATTTTTACGCCTCCTTGTTCAATTATTCTTCTTGCTTCTGATTTTGACGACACTAATTTGGTTTCAACCAAAACCGAAACAATGTCGTATTTGCTTGGCTTAAATTTTGGCATTGTTTCAGGAATTTCTTTTTTAGAAAATGTTTTGACAAAATAATCATTGGCAGCTTGCGCGTTTTTTTCGGAGTGATACATTCGCACGATTTCAAAAGCAAGTTTCATCTTAAGGTCGCGAGGATTAGCGCCTTTTTCCAAACTTTCCTCATATTTTTTAATTGTTTTCATATCAACTCGTGTAAGCAAGATAAAATACCTAATAATTAAATCATCTTTAAGCGACATAATTTTTCCAAACATATCATCCGGCGTATCAAATAAATTAATAGTATTGCCAAAGCTGGAACTCATTTTTCTTCCATCTAATCCTTCTATAAGAGGATTGGTTAGAATATCCTGCGGTTCTTGCCCATAAAGTCTTTGTATATCTCTTCCTGCCAAAAGATTAAAACGCTGGTCTGTTCCGCCAATTTCAATATCAGCTTTCACTTCTACAGAATCATATCCTTGCATTAATGGATATAAAAGTTCGCGCAAAGATATTCTTTTGCCTTCTTGTAATCTTCGGTCAATATTCTCGCGAGAAATAAATTCATTTAAAGAAAAAATGTTTGCCTGTTTACAAATATCCATATAACCCAATTTACCAAGCCATTTGCTATTGTAATAAATTTCAGTCGCATCAATATCAATAATCTTGGCTATTTGTTTAATGTATGTTTTTAAATTTTTCTTAACTGTTTCCTCAGACAACATTGGTCGCTCACTGTCTTTATCAGAGGTGTCGCCTATTAAACCAGTGAAATCGCCAATGATTAAAATAATTTTATGGCCCAGTTCTTGAAAATCTTTTAATTTAAGCAAAGGAATTGACCTTCCTAAGTGTATATTCGGACTTGTTGGGTCAATACCAAGCTTAACGCGAAGTTTTTTTCCTTTTTTTAGTTTATTTTCAAGATTGTTCTTATCAATTATTTCCTCAACTCCCCTTGCTAATAGTTCTTCAATTTTATTTGATTTTGACAAATTGTTTTTCATATACTTTTATTGTATTAAAAAATCAGGCAAAAATCGAGTACCGCCATTTTATTCCCTATTTCTCGCTCTTTTTAGCCTTACCCTCTCCTGCTCAGTAAGATATTGTTTTCTTAATCTGATATTGTTTGGAGTAATTTCCAGATATTCGTCGTCGTTCATAATACTTAACCCGCCCTCCAAAGTAACGGGAATCGGCGGGATTAATTTGATAGCTTCGTCAGAACCAGAAGCCCTCATATTTGACAGTTCTTTTCCTTTTGTCGGATTGACAATCATGTCATTGCCTTTGGAAACATTTCCAATAACCATTCCCTCATAAACCTCTTCCGCATGCCCGATATACAATGCGCCGCGCTCCTGCAATCCCCACAAAGAAAATCCTGACGCCTTTCCGGTTGCCAAAGAAACCATTGAACCAACGCTTCTTTTTTCAATTTCCCCGACATATGGTCTAAAACCAATAACTTGGCTTGTTAAAATTCCTTCGCCGCGCGTATCAATGACAAAATCCGGTTTATAGCCCAGCAACCCCCTCGTGGGAATTTCAAAAATAATTCTGGTATGCCCTTGTTCCGGCTTCATTTCAGTCATAATTCCTTTTCTTTTGGAAAGCTTTTCAATAACAATTCCCGACATTTCATCAGGAACATCAACAATCACATTTTCAAACGGCTCCAGTTTTTGTCCGTTTTCTTCTTTAATGATTACCTGCGGCTGGCTAACCTGTAATTCATATCCTTCTCTTCTCATTTTTTCCAAAAGAATGGCAATGTGCAATTCGCCCCTGCCATAAACCTTGTAAAAATCAGTGGAAGAAAAATCAATTTTTAATCCCACATTAACTTCCAGTTCTTTTTCCAATCTTTCTCTTATCTGCCTATTAGTGACAAATTTTCCGTCTCTTCCGGCAAACGGAGAATTATTAACCAAAAAATTCAAAGAAATCGTCGGCTCGTCAATTTGAATAAACGGCAATGATTCTTGTTCCGAGTCAGAACAAATTGTTTCTCCGATAAAAATGTCGGGGATTCCGGCAACCATTACCACATCGCCGGCAACAGCTTCGTCAATTTCTTTTCTTTCTAATCCGTGAAAAGTGAAAATTTTGATAATTTTTCCCTTTCTCGCTGCTCCATTTGGTCCTTTGATATAAACTTCGTCATTGTTTTTAATTTTCCCCTCATAAATCCTGCAAATTGCCAATCTGCCTAAAAAATTATCATAGGCAAGATTAAACGGCTGAGCTCTTAACGGCTTGTTTGATAATTCTTCCGATGACGCGGGAGAAACTTCTTCCAAAATCAAATCCAGCAACGGCGATAAATCTTTTGATTCGTCTTCTATTTTTCTTTTGGCTATTCCTTCCCTTCCATTGGCAAAAATAATTTTAAAATCAAGCTGTTCGCTGTTGGCGCCCAAATCCATAAATAATTCCAAAACCATTTCCCTGACTTCTTCCGGCCTGGCCGCTGATTTGTCAATTTTATTAATCACAACTATCGGCTTTAATCCCAATTCCAAAGATTTTTTCAAAACAAACTTTGTCTGAGGCATAGGTCCTTCTTGAGCGTCAACAACCAAAAGAACCGAGTCAATTGACCTTAAAACGCGCTCCACTTCCGAACCAAAATCAGCGTGGCCCGGAGTGTCCACGATATTAATCTTGGTGTCTTTGTAAAAAATTGAGGTATTCTTTGAATAAATGGTAATGCCTCTTTCTTTTTCCAATTCGTTGGTATCCATTGTAAAACCCTCGCCAGCTGCGCCGGTTTGTTTCATTAAAGCGTCGGTCAAGGTGGTTTTTCCATGGTCAACGTGAGCGATAATGGCAATATTTCTAATTTCCATAATTTTTATAATCTAAAAAATCTGCCGAGAAGGCAGAAGGCCTTTATAGTTTATATTTAATATAGAACAAAAAATCTCTTTTGTCAAAAAACTTTTTCTCCCGTCTCAATTTTTTGCGGCGAGATTTTTTATTTTGTGTTCCCAAATTCTTATAACTTGCCAACCAGATTTTTTATAATATTTATTCACTTCCTTATCCCTCGTTTTATTCCTTTCAATTTTATTTATCCAATATTTTTTATTTGAAGACGGAAAACGACAATGCTTTTTACACCCGTGCCAAAAACAAGAATCAATAAAAATTACTGTTTTGTATTTTGGCAAAACAATATCCGGTTTTCCAAAATACTTTGTCGAATTTTTCCTATACCTAAATCCGGCTTCCCAAATCGATTTTCTAAAATCAATTTCAATTTTACTGTCCTTACTTTTAATTCTAGACATTATTTCGCTCCTTTTCTTTTTAGAAACCGTATCCGTCATATCAATCGTTAAAAAGCTCGACGGGATTTATTTTAAATTGAAGCATTTTTGAAGTGTCCCGTCCCGCATCCCCGCCTTTCCTTTGCATTCCAATTTTTCCGATTTTTAAACTGCCTTGTGGCGTGATTCTGACATCTCCGCTTCCAAAAACATTCATGGCTTTATTGATTGATTTTAGCGTCCACTTGCTTTTATTATTAATTTTTAGAATAACCAAAACCCAATCGGCGGAAAATTCGCCTCTACCTTTTAATAAATCGGAAATAATTAAAATTTTGTTGTCCTCAAAAAATCCGATAATTTTGTTTTGATCGCTTTCGTCCATTTCAGACAAAAGCATTCTTCTATTATCTTTTAATCCGCTCCTTATTGGTTTTATTTCACCGGTAAAAGATTTTAAAATTTTTATTATATCTTCGGGAATATTCCAAAGTTCGACATATTTATCAATCCACCTCTTGTCTATCTGATTAAATCCTTGCGGATTGCTAACAAGTTTTACCTGCAAATTTTGCAAATCTTCTTGAAATTTTAGCTTGATAATAATTCGCACCATAACTTGAATATCAGTTTTATATTGCCCGCGAACTTTTTCCGCTTTTACATATTCAATTTTCAAATTCCGACCATCTCAACAAAAAACTATTTTCTTTTATTCTATCAAATTCAAATAAACAATCCTCGCCTTCGCCATTATTCCATTTTTCAAGACTAATCATGTTTTCTTCATTTAAACAATTTACTGTCGCTAATCCATTTGCAATCGCAATTTTATTGATTTGTTTTTCAGAATAAATTTTATTTTTGCAAAATATTTGTTTCATATTTTAAACGACAGTATTCCAAGAAATTTGTTTTATTGTCATTTCTATTCGATTAAACTTCAATTTGCTATTAAGCGGATTTTGGAAATAATCATGAAATGGAATTTCTTTAAAATTTTTAACAATAAACAAAAAATATCTTCCACCCAACATTTGGGCAACTGAATATTCTTTGCTCGTTAAAGCAATATTGCCATTTGAATTATTTAATCCCTTAACTTCTACTCCTAAAAATTCCGAATTGGGAGTGTATAGTTTAAAATCAAATCCGCAACCATGCTTTGTTGTGTCTTCAATTTGATAATCTTTAAACACATCTATTTTGATATAATTTTCTTTAAAATAATGTTCTGCCGCTTGCCCCGTTATAAGCCGTTTAGCAAAAGAACTTTCTTTGTCTTCTTTTTTGGCAATTTGTTCCATTAAAACATCCAGTTCATGATTTTCATAAATTATTTCTTTCAGTAAGTTTGAAAAATTTGTTATATCTAAAGCATTAAAAGAATTATAAATATTTTTGCAATATGGTCTAATTTCTCGCTTGTGCCAACCTTGTCGTTCATTTGGAAATAAAGGATCAAATTCATCTCTGTAATTTTTAACAGAAGCAGGTTTAACGCCCAAAGCCAAACCAATAACATTAAACGCCTCAGTAAAATTATCAAATCCTAAAAATTTCAAACCCTCTGCATCAAATTTTGATAAATACAAACCAGCTAATATTGATTTTTCTCTTAATGTAAGTTTTTTCATATCCAAAAAGTTAAAAAATAATTTGCCCTCTGCGGTCGCACATTCCTTTCCTTTGTCCGATAACTGAAAAAGTCTGACAAGGAAAACCGGCAATCATCAAATCAAAATCAGGTAGATCTTTTGCATTTATTTTCATTAAATCTCCATAATTTTTTTCCTCTTGCCCAAAAAATTCTCGGTAGGTTCGCTCGGCGTTTTTATCAATTTCGGAAAAACCAACGCAACATAATCCCAAATTTTGAAGTCCGAAACGTCCCGCGCCAATCCCAGCACAGAAATCAATAAATTTTATTTTATTTTTTTGGTTCGTGGGCATACTCATTTTATTAAATCCTCTATTGAAACGCCAAATATTTTAACGATTTCTAATTTACCCTTCATTAAACCTAGTTTAGAATAAAATTATTGCTTTTTCCAAGTATATTTTGGCTATTATTCAAGTAAAATATCAAGTTCTTCGCCAAAAATATTTTTAATTCTTTTTTTCATTAGTTTTTAAAAGCGTTCCTACTACGACTTTCTCCCGAAAATGTATTTTTCACAAGGCGGTGTGCGTTCGAAAAAATTCGAACAGATTTCGCCCAAAATTTGTAGGGCGGGCGGAATTCCCCCTCGCCTCGCTGAAGCTCCGGCGAAGCGGGCCAAACCCCCCTTCCGCCCGCCGCACTGTGTCCCTCGTAGCCTTGGCGAAGTGGGA
>JAUYFS010000015.1 GCA_030689665.1 bacterium | reverse complement strand
GAATAACAGGCCGAGAAAATGTTTGAAATACAAAACCCCCTATGAGGTGATGAGAGAAAACAATCAATTCAAAAAAGAGATTAAATATCTGTTAAGTGATACACTAAAAGTCGAAGAAAATACAAAAGCCAAGTGTTCGGCTTGAGGGGTTAGAGTCCCTTTTCTTTCCTTTTTATATAATAAAACCAAATTAAATTTTTGTCAAATAAAGTTTTCCACATTGACACAATTTTTTAAAAAATATAAAATCAATAAAAGAATGAGTATTAGAGATTTGATAAACAATTTTATTTGCTGCTGTACCTCCCCTTAAGAAAAGGCGGAGAATTTATATTTTGTCGTTCTCTCCCCTTTTCTTAAGGGGATTTGTTTTTGTCCAATTAATTTAAATAAAAATGCCGCAAGAAAATAATATTTTAAAATTTATAGGGAATACGCCGATAGTTGAAATAAAAAACTTAAATCCGAATAAAAAAGTCAGGATTTTTGCGAAACTGGAAGGTTTTAACCCGACCGGAAGCATAAAAGACAGAATTGCTTTGGCAATGGTTGAAAAAGCCGAAAAACAAGGCGTTTTAAAACAAGGAAAAACAATAATTGAACCAACCAGCGGAAATACCGGAATTGCTTTGGCAATGGTGGCGAATATAAAGGGTTATAAATTAAAAATCGTGATGTCAGAAGCAATGAGCATTGAACGCAGGAAAATACTCAGCGCTTTTGGCGCAGAAATAATCTTGGTAAAACCAGAGGACTGGCGCGACGCTGCTATAAAAATAACCAAAAAAATGGCGGAAAATGACGAGAATTTGGTTTTGCTCAACCAATTTGAAAATGAAGTTAATTTTGAAACTCACTACGAAATAACCGGCAGAGAAATTCTGGAGCAAATCGGCGAAGAAAAAATTGATTATTTTGTCGCTGGCTTGGGAACCGGAGGAACAATCACCGGAATTGCCAAACGTTTAAAAGAAAAATTTCCAAAAATGAAAACAATTGGCGTCCAGCCAAAACTGGGTTCAAAAATTGAAGGATTAAAATCTTTAAAAGACGGCTATGTTCCGCCGATTATGGATTTAGGCGCAATTGACGAAATAATTGAGATTGATGAAAATAATATTTTTAAAACAATCAATGAAATAGCGCAAAAAGAAGGAATTTTCAGCGGCCCGTCTTCAGCCGCGGCAATGATTGCGGTTCAACAAATCAGCAAAAAAATTGATTCTGGCAATATTCTAACCATTTTCCCTGACCGCGGAGAAAAATACATTTCAACGCTCTAAAAAGCGAAAAACATAAAACATTAAATCCAAAGTCCAAAATCCAAATTGTTCCAAATGAATTTCAAATGCCAAAATCCAAACAAATCTTTTAATTCTTTTGGGCTTTAAACTTGATTTTCCCGCCTTGCGGGATCCCGCCTACGAAAATAAAATATATGTGGCGGGAGGAATAATTTGAGCTTTGGAATACTTTGGAATAACTTATTTTGCGTTTTGCACTTTGCGCTTTACGTTTCTCTCTTTTATGTTAAAATCTAAAATAATATGAATGAATTGGCTATTTATTTAATTTTAATTCTTCTGCTTTTCGCGCAAGTGGGCTTGTTTTTGTTTATTTGGCAACAACAGCAAAAATCCAAACAAACAAAAAAGGAAGAAAACGACACAGCAGTAAATATGATAAAACAAGACATAGACCAAATGCGGCAGTCGTTTGAAGGACAATACAGGCAAATGAGCCAGCAATACGGCCAAATATCCAAAGAAATGGGCAGAATTCAGGAAATTGGGCATTATATTAAGGATTTTCAGGATTTTTTAAGGTCTCCGAAAACTCGCGGCAATATCGGGGAACAAATTTTAAAGGATTTACTGGAACAGGTTTTGCCGAGAAATAGTTTTAACATTCAGCACCAATTCCAATCCGGGGAAAGAGTTGACGCCATTATAAAAACAAGTCAGGGAATAATTCCCATTGACGCCAAGTTCCCTTTGGAAAATTTCCAAAAGTTTCAAAAAGCTGTCACCGAAATAGAAAAACAAACAACTTTAAGGGATTTTTCCAGAGACATAAAAAAACACATTGACGATATTTCCAAAAAATACATTTTGCCTGGCGAAGGAACCGTTGATTTTGCCGTAATGTATATTCCCTCTGAAACGGTTTATTACGAAATTATCACCAACCAAACCGAGCTGCTCAATTATGGATACCAAAGAAAAGTTTATTTTGTTTCGCCCAATACTTTTTATTATTTTATGAAAGTCATAATGATTGGTCTTGAAGGCGCGAAAATTGAAGAAGTATCAAAAATGATTTTAAAAGGAGTCAAGGGCATTCAGCAAGAAACCCTGAAATTTGCCGAGGATTTAAATGTTCTTTTAAACCATATTGAAAGAACCAAGGGCGCTTCTTCAAAAGTAGAGTTGAATTTTCATCGGCTTTCTGGTAAGATAGATAATCTGAATGTTTTAGAGGTTGAAAAAGGAACCAACAGAATAGAAAGACCTTGATGCTTGCCCTACTAAGTTTTTCACAGAAAAATTTGGGAGGGTAAACAAAATTAATAACCCTTCCTTTTTTGGGAAAGCCAAAAACTCGGGAGGGTAAAAATTTATGTTAGCTGTGATAAAAACAGGCGGAAAACAATATCTTGTTTCTCCGGAACAAAAAATAAAAATTGAGAAAATTGAAGGCGAAGAAGGCAAAGAAGTTGAATTTGGCGAAGTTTTATTATTGGAAAAAAACAAACAATTAATCATTGGCGCTCCTTTTGTGGAAAAAGCTAAGGTTATTGGAAAAATTTTGAAACAGGCAAAAGGACCAAAATTGATTGTTTTTAAATACAAGCCCAAAAAAAGATTTCGCAGAAAAAAAGGCCATCGCCAGTTATTTACCGAAGTGGAAATTTTGAAAATAGAAAATAAGGACGAATAAATTTAAATCAAAAAAAGCTGTAGGAGGGTCTGACCCTCCTACAGCTTTTTTGTTTATTTTCTTCCTTCCAAGGCAGCTCCCAAAGTTTCTTCGTCTGTATATTCCAATTCAGCGCCATTTGGCAATCCCCTTGCCAAATGGCTTATTTTTATTCCCAATGGCTTTAATTTTTCCTCCAAATACAAAGTTGTTGATTCCCCTTCTGTTGTTAAATTATTTGCCAAAATAATTTCTTCAAATTTGATGTCCAAACCAAAAGACAAAGAATTTTCCAAGCGTTCCAATAATTCACTTACTCTAATTTTTTTAAAATCTTCTTTTTTCAAATGAGAAACAGTCCCGCCCAAAACAAAATACAAGCCCTTGTATATTTTGGGATTTTCAATTGCCATTAAGTCGGTTTCGCTTTCAATTACGCATAAAATCGGCTCTCTTGCCTTGTAGTTCCCGCAAATTTCACAAAAATCGCCATTACTTTCAAATGGTTTGAAACAAAACTTGCAAAATCTTACATTTTGCCTTAAATTTTTTATCGCTGATATTAATTCTTCAATTTCGTTTTCGCTCAAACTTAGCAAATAAAAAGAAAAACGCGCAGCTGTCCGCGCCCCAATTGTGGGAAATTTGGAAAAAATCCCATTGAGTTTTTTAATTGATTCAGGAAGCATAAATTTAAATCTCAACAAAGTCTGTTGTCTCTCCTTCTGGAACCATTGGTCCCTCGCCCCTTTCAATTGTCCTGAAAGTAGTTCTGGTCTCGTCAAAAAATAATTCCACCTTGCCTATAGGCCCGTTTCTGTGTTTGGCAATTATAATGTCTGCCATTCCCTGTTTTAAAGAATCTTGTTTATACCTGTCCTCGCGATAAATAAACAGAACAACATCAGCGTCTTGCTCCAAGCTTCCGCTTTCCCTTAAATCAGATAATCTTGGAATTTGTGTTGGCCTTTGTTCAACTGCCCTTGAAAGCTGGGAAACAGCCAAAACCGGCACATTTAATTCTCTTGCCAAGCCCTTTAATGACCTTGAAATTTCTGTCATTTGCTGAACAAGGTTTGTCCTTGATTCTCTGGGGTCAACCAACTGAAGATAATCAATAACCAAAAGCCCAAGTCCCTTTTCTCCTTGCAATCTTCTTGCCATTGCCCTCATTTGAAGAACATTTGTAATCGCAGAATCGTCAATATAAATCGGCGCTTCCGAAAGAGCTCCTATGCTGTGCTGGAGCCGAGCAAAATCATTGTTAATTTCATCATCTGAAAGATTTCCAGTTCTGATTTTCCACAAATCAACGCCCGACTGGGCTGATAAAAACCTGTCAACAATTTGGTCTGTTGACATTTCCAAACTAAAAATACCGACCGGCTGATTTTGGGAAACCGCCACATTTCTTGCGATATCAAGAGCTAAACTTGATTTTCCCAAAGAAGGCCTTGCGGCCAAAATAATCAAGTCAGATTTTTGAAGTCCAGCCAAAATGTTATCCAAATATCTGAAACCGGTTGATAAACCCCTTAAGACGCCTTTTTGCTTGGTTAAATTGTCAATTCTTTCAAACGCTTCTGCTAAAGAATCTTTAATAGAAACAAATCTTTGGTTTAGGGTCTTTTGGGTTATGGCAAAAACCGATTTTTCCGCCTCGTCCAATAAAATATCCATGTCTTTATCTTCCGAATAACCGAGCTGGGCAATACCGTAGCTTGCTTCAATCAAATCCCTCAAAACCCTTTTTTTTCTGACAATTTCAGCGTAATTCAAAACATGGGCAGCTGTTGGAACAGAATTTACCAGTTCGGTTAAATAAGTCATTCCGCCGATTCTATCAAGTTGATTTGTTTCTTTTAGCCGGTTGCTTACTGTTATCAAATCAATTGGCTCGCCCTTTTCAAAAAGAAAAAGAATTGCTTCAAAAACGATTTTGTGGAAATCGCGGTAAAAATCATTGGCGCTTAAAAAATCAATAACTTTAAAAACAGCTTTTTTATCAAGCATTAAAGAACCCAACAAGCATTGTTCTGCCTCAATGTTTTGCGGAGGCAACCTGTCTTCTAATTTAAAGTTTTTAAAAGGATTATCCATATTTTCTATGCCCTATTATACTACAAAACAAATCCAAAATCCAAATGGCCCTGCCTCGCCGGCTCGTCTCGCTGTGAAGCGGGCAGGCGGGCAATGACCAACAAAATCCCAAACCCTAAATCACAAAATAATTTTCAATTTTCAATTTCTAATTTTCACTAAATTTTCAATGGGTTAATTTCCAAACTTTTAAATTTTTGTTTTACGCTTTGCACTTTACGCTTTGCGTTTCTTTTGTTTTGCGCTTTAAGTTTTGCGCTTCATGTTTCATGTTATAATAAGATAATGAAAGAATCAAAACTCTGTAAAAATGTAAAAGAAAATGTTATTCAGTGTTTGGCTTGCAACCATTATTGTGTTTTAAATTTAAATGAATTTGGAAAATGCGGGGTCAGACAAAATCTAGATGGAAAATTATATGCTCTTAACTACGGGAAATTATGCGCTCTAAACATTGACCCCATAGAAAAGAAACCGCTCTTCCATTTTCTTCCGGGCACTCTTTCACTTTCTTTGGCAAGCGAGGGTTGTAATTTTTCCTGCGCTAACTGCCAAAATTGGTCAATATCGCAGGGTCCTAAAATTAACAAAGAAATAAAAGGAGAAATTGTCTCAATAAACAGAATTTTGGAAATAGCCCAAAAAAATAAAACCTTGTCAATTTCTTATACTTACACGGAACCAACTGTTTTTGTTGATTTTGCCTTTGATTTGATGAAAAAAGCGAAAAAAATGGGCTTGAAAAATGTTTGGGTAAGCAATGGATTTATGTCAATTGAAACCCTGGAAATGATTTCGTCTTACTTGGACGCCATAAATGTTGATTTGAAAAGTTTTTCCGAGAAATTTTACGAGGAAATCTGCAACGCTCGTTTAAAACCGGTTTTGGAAAACCTTAAAAAAATCAAACAAAGAGGAATTTGGCTTGAGATAACAACTTTAATAATTCCAACTCTTAATGATTCCGAAGAAGAAATGAAAAAAATCTCTGAATTTATAAAATCAGAATTAGGACCAGAGGTGCCATTACACATCACTCAATTTTCGCCCTCTCTTTCTTGGAAGTTGAAAAATTTGGAAGAAACAACGGAAAAAACCCTTGTAAATCTTTATAAAACAGCAAAAGAGGTTGGTTTAAAATATGTTTATACCGGCAATATCCCTGGCTTGGATTCTGAAAATACTCTTTGCCCAAAATGCGGAAATTTGCTGGTTGAAAGATTCGGTTATATAATCAAAAGATTTGACAAAGCGGGATTTTGCCCAAAATGTAATTATAGAATTGAAGGTTTATTTAATTAAAACAAAAGAAATCCAAGCGTTGTTTGCATCATCAGGCTCTGGCTTGGTTTCTATCGGCACCGGCGGTTCTCTGCTCCAGCGGCAAAGACCGCCTACACTCTCGCCCCGATGGTCCCGTCGTTGACGGGAACCAATCCCATCGGGGCTCCGAGAGTTGCCATACGAAACCAAGCCAAAGCCATATTATATGGGAACAGATGTTTTTCGTACGGAATGTCTCGGAGTCCCGACGAGCTTGGTTCCCGCGCTTTTATGAAAAGAGCGGGATCGTCGGGACGAGAGTCAAGCAGCAGCGAGTCGCTGGAAAGAGCTGACTGCGGTTCCGTCAGAAAAACATCTGTTCCAAATTGGTTTCAAATGTAAACAACACTCGGAATTCTTACAATTAAAAATATGTAAAAATATGCTGTCATTTGCTTCTTTTTTGCCCCATCCCCCTGTTATTATTCCGAGCGTTGGTTCGGAAAAAGACAGAAAAATAACTGAAAAAACAATTGTTGCTATGGAAAAAATAGCAACGGATTTTCAATCAAAAGAAATTGATACTGTTGTTATCGTTTCCCCTCACAGCCAGTTGGATTATGGAAGAATAACCTTAAATATTTCGCCTGTTTTAAATGGAAATTTTAATTTGTTCGGCGATTTTAAGACCCTTTTTTCCTTTAAAAACGATATAAAAGTTTTGAAGCAAATTACCGAAGAATTGGAAAAAGAAAAATTCCCCTTCAGGCTGTTAAATGACAATTTTTTAGACCACGGGGTATTGGTTCCGCTTTTTTTCCTGATGAAAAATAAAAAAACCTTGCCCAAAATTGTAATAATCGGATATTCTTATCTTGACAATAAAACTCA
This sequence comes from bacterium, assembly GCA_030689665.1. GTDB lineage: Bacteria > Patescibacteriota > Minisyncoccia > Minisyncoccales > JAUYFS01 > JAUYFS01. The sequence goes on along the minus strand of JAUYFS010000015.1, from coordinate 4,666 downwards.
TTTTGAGTTTGGGAAAATTCTTAAAAAAGTTTTCAAGGAAACAGATAAAAAAATCTCTTTTATCGCTTCCGGCGACCTTTCTCATTGTTCAACCGAAAACGCGCCTTGCGAATATTCGCCAAAAGGAAAAATTTTTGATGAAAAAATAGTTTCTCTTGTAAAAGAGAAAAAAATTGAGGAAATAATAAATTTGGAAAAAAATTTAGTGGAAAATGCCTGCGAATGCGGGTTTAAATCTCTTTTGATATTGCTGGGAGTTATTAATGACGAAAAATGGAAACCGGAAATTATTTCTTATGAAGCCCCTTTTGGCGTTGGCTATTTGGTTCTAAATATTAAACTAAACTAAAGGATTTAATTTTCATATATTCTGGGCCAGTTCTTTTCAGCTTGCTTTCCATTAAATCCAGAGATAATACTGGAATTTTTAAATCAATGTCTTTTTCAATTATTGGCCTGTCTTCCCTGTTTATGCTGTGCCATTGCCAAGAACTCATTCTAGATAATGTAATGTGGGGAATAAATTTTTGAATGTCTTTTTTGTCCAAAAAACCTTGCTCTAAAAAAATATTGTCCAAGTTGTTTTTTAATTTTTTCAATTCTTCGCCAGCCCTTCCTTCCATCCAAATTAATCTTGGCTTATTTTTTGCGGGACCCAAAACAATTTTATCAAAATAAATCTCTGATTTTTTATAATTTTGGCTGATTTTTTCCAAAATTTCGCTTATTTTATCAATTTCTTGCTGGCTTAAATTTCCCAAAAAATTAAGCGTTAAATGAAAATTTTCATCAATCACCCATTTGAAAATAAAATCCAATTCCGGAGAAAGTGAATCCTGAATTTCTTTTTTATAATCCTCAATTTGTTTTTTTATGTCTTGGGAAAAATTTATCGCCACAAAAATCCTTTTTTTATCTTGATTTATCATTTTGATTTTTTCCGCCAGCTGGCGGATTTAAGTTTTTCGTTTTACGCTTTACATTCCTTTTGTTTTGCATTTTTCGCTTTACGCTTTGCACTTTTATTTATTGTAATACCATTCCAAAATTTCTTTGGCAACTGGAATTGCCGCCACTCGCCCCTCGGCAACACCTTCCACAACAACTGTAATGACTAATTCCGGGTCTTCATAAGGCGCGAAAACCGTTATCCAGCTGTGATATCTTGCTTTTGGTCCAAATTGCGCGGTTCCTGTTTTTGCGCCAACTTTTATCGGCAAACTATTTAAAAGATGAGAAGAGCCGTCTGGAGACAAAACAGCTTCCAACATTCCTTCTTTTACTAATTTTATGTTTTTTACATCAACAAAATCTTTTCTGATTATTTCCGGCTCAATATCAATAATGGTTTCTTTGTTTTGGCTGCTTATAATTTTATCAACAATTTGCGGCTTGTATAAAGCGCCCTCATTGGCAATTGCCACAAAAGAAGTCGCCACTTGCAAAGGAGTAATCAAAATATCTCCCTGTCCTATTGATAAATGATAGGTGTCGCCCGGATACCACATTTCTTTTTTTTCTTTTTCCTTCCATTCCGGGTTGGGAATTTGCCCTTCTTTTTCTCCGAACAAATCAATGCCAGTTATCATTCCCCAGTTGAACAAATGCAAATATTTTTCAATGCCGTCAACGCCAAGACCCTTAAAACTTTTATAACCTCCGCCAACCATATAGAAAAAAACATTGCAGGACTCGGCAAGCGCTTTTTTTAAATCAACAATCCCGTGTGTTTTCCAGTCAGGAAATTCATAAGTTATTGTTTCGTCATAGGGACTTTTGACTGAAATTCCGCCCTTGCAATTTATGGTCGTGTTTTTGTTTATGATTTTTTCCTCTAGTCCAGCAACAGCAATCAATGGTTTTATGGTAGAACCAGAAGGATATAATCCGGAAATAACGCGATTATACAAAGGACAATCCTTGTTATTTATAAGTTTATTGTATTCATCAACAGATATTCCTTGAGCAAATAAATTATTGTCATAACTCGGCAAGCTTGCCATTGATAAAACGCCGCCATTTTTGGCGTTTAAAATAACCACAGCCCCTGCTGAAGAATTGACATTTTCCAAACTTCTTTGCAGAGCTTCATATGATTTTTTTTGAAGCCCGGAATCAATCCAAAGCTTCAAACTTTTTCCGGGAGTCGGCTCTTGAGATTTAAAGGTTTTAATGGTTCTCCCGGCGCTGTCTCTTTCTTCAATTATTTTCCCGGCAGTTCCCCTCAAAATATCTTCATAAGTTTTTTCAAGCCCTGATTTGCCGATATAGTCGGAAATTGAATAAAGGTCTTTTTTGGTTTCCAGTTCCGGTTTGTTTATTTTTGATAAATAGCCAAAAATATGGCTAAAAACACCCCCTTCCGGATATTTTCTGATTTTGTTTTCTTTCAAATAACAGCCCTTTATTTTGTCGCTCTTTAGGGAAAAATTAACCAAAAAATCCTGGCTTACATTTTCTTTAACTAAAACCTGAAAATCAAAAACATCTTCAAATTTTTTCTCAACCTCTAAAACATCGCTTCCCAAAAGTCCTGCTATTTCTTTGAAAATTGACTCTTTTTTGCCGTTTTTTAAATCCATGTCCCTTTGGTCGCAAATAAAATCAAAACTGGAATTATTCCACAATAATTGTTTTTCGTTCCTGTCGTAAAAAATTCCCCTGTCTGGCCTGATAAAATAAACCCTGTTTTTATTGCTAAAAGCCAAATCCTGATAATAAGAACCTTTAATGATTTGCAAATAAAAAGTGCTTATCCAAAAAAACGCCAAAATAGCCAAAATGACAAAAAAAGCCAAATAAAAATTTTCCTGGCCCAGGGGCAATTCAAATTTTCTGTCTTTCAGGGTTTCTTTTTCTTCGCTTAATAAATCGCTGAAAACATCGTGAAAATCAACATCTGGCTCTCTTTTTATAAAACGGTCTTTTTTAAAAAAACTTTTCAACATAAGATTCAAAATAAACGAATAAATAGAAAAAAGAAAAAATCGCCGCGTTCTTTACTAAAAAATTTAAAGCGTTTCGCTCGGAAACAGTTCTTTTAATGAATGATTCATTGAAAAAATAAGATAAAAACAGCGGAATCAAGAAATATCCCAAGAAATGGGAACTAAAAATTTCCAGAATAAAAACCAGCAAGAAAATTAGAAAAATTCCGACGCCTTTTTGGAATGTTTCAAAATTAGCAAGAACGAAAATCGGCAAAAAAACCGCCAGATAATTAAATAAAAAAGAATTGGCTGATAAAAACAGCTTGAAAAATAAAAGCAGAAAAAAAATCATTATAAGCGCCAAAAAGCTATATTTCTCCATAATTATTTAACAAAATCAAATAATTTTCCTCCAAGCCGCAGCTAATTGATATCTCAATTTCCTGAAAAGAGGAGGCGTCGTCTTTTTTGGCTGAAACAACTTTTCCAATGAGAATATCGTCGGAAATTAAAATTTCTTTGTTCATAAAAGATTTAGTGAAAACCAAATCCCCTACTTTTATTTCTTTGTCATGAGGAATCAAGGTGATTAAAAAAGAATTATTTTTCCTTTCCAAAACGCCCTCAACGAATCCTGCCTCTGTTTTTTCCAAAGAACTGATTTTTACCGGGATTTTAAAGTCAATCGCTAATAACATTTTTAAATAAGAAAAATTTTCAGTGATTCTGTTTATCCAACCGCAAAAATAGCCGTCTTTGTTTATAACAGACATCTTTTCTTTGATATTTTGCTCAGAACCGGCGTTCAAAACTATTACTCCTTTATCAGAAACAAATAAAGGATTGGCTAAAACTTTTTCTGTTTCCGCGAAATTTTTTATTTTATTGATTTCTTTCAGGGTTAGATTTTCTTTTTCAATTTCTTGAAGCCGGCCTATTATTGAAATGAGTTTTTCATTTTCCGCGCGAAGAGAATCTATCTCCTGTTTGTATTCATTATTGAAATTCCAGGCCTGAAATGTTTTGTAAATTGATTCATAAAAAAAAGAGTAAAATCTGTCTTTTAAAAATCCAAAAAAATAAAAATTGCCTATTATCAAAAATAAAACAAATAAAAACAAATAGAGGTATTTGTTTTTTTCTTTTCTAATAAAATTCATATTAAAACCATTATACAACAAAATTTTTATATTTAAAAAACACTCTTAGACGAGTGTTTTGATTAAACCCAGATATGGGGACTTCCTACTTTCACAGGAAAAACCCACTATCATCGGCCTTGAAAGATTTCACTTCTGAGTTCGGAATGGTATCAGGTGGAACACTTTCGGTATAGCCCCCATATCTGGGTTTAATCTCTTAATAATCATTAATTACTAGCCAATTCGGCTGTTAGTAGCGCTCGGCTAAATTCCTTGCGAAACTTACACCTGCGCCCTATCAAAGTCGTGTTCTCCGACCAGCCTAAAAGAATCCTAGTTTTAGGGGGGGCTTCCCGCTTATATGCTTTCAGCGGTTATCCCGTCCTGACTTAGCTACCCAGCAATGCCCTTGGCAGGACAACTGGTACACCAGAGGTCAGTTCAACCCGGTCCTCTCGTACTAGGGTTAACTCCCTTCAAGATTCAAAACAATCACGGTAGATAGGGACCAACCTGTCTTGCGACGGTTTGAACCCAGCTCACGTACCACTTTAATTGGCGAACAGCCAAACCCTTGGGAGCTGCTCCACCCCC
>JAUYFS010000032.1 GCA_030689665.1 bacterium | reverse complement strand
AACAAGTTTATAGGCCAAAAAATTAGAGAGGCCAGAGAAGCCTCCGAAAAATCCCAAAAGGAGATGGCGGCTGCTCTTGGTTTTGAGTCGGCTACGGCCATTTCGTTAATTGAATCCGGGGAGAGAAAATCAAAGATTGAGGATTTAGAAAAAATGGCTGAATTTTTACATAGAGATATAAAATTTTTTCTCGGGATAGAAGAAAAGGCTGATATTCGTTTTGCACTCCGGGCTGATAAAGATTTATCAAAGAAAAACCAAGACGAAATTCTAAGATTCATAGATTTTGTTAAAAAGGAAAAAGATGGAAGAACAAAATAACAAACCAAGAATTGGGTTTGCCAGACAAACTGCGAGAAAATTATTAGCGGATGTTGGTATAAACAATCCGCCTATTTTAATTAGGAATATTCTAGACCATATCAAGAAAGAAAAAGATTTATCGATTTATCCTTGGGCTTTTGGTAATGATACTGACGGCATACAAATTACTGAAGGTGAAAAAGCGACAATTGGATATAATCAAGCGCAACACCCTCATCGCCAAAGATTTACCGTTGCTCACGAAATCGGCCATTTACTTTTGGGACATACGGGAAAAAATTTTATTTTAGATTTGAATAGTAAAAAACCGGAAGAGATTGAAGCTAATCAATTTGCCGCAGAGTTGTTAATGCCGCTGGAAATGCTGAAAAAAGATTTTCAAAATGGAAAGAAAAACGCAAAAGATATTGCAAAAGCGTATAATGTTAGCGAGGAAGCAGTTTGGTGGCGATTGTATGATTGCAAATTAATTACCAAAATCTGAAGGCGGCGCGCCAACTTCGTTGGCACGAAAAATTGCGGCGGCGAAAAAAGAAACGGCGAAAGCGAGGGCGGGCAAAAATTCCTTCCCCCCAACCCCCTTCCTTTTTGCCCGCCCGAGCGTTCAGTTTCGGTTCTGCCGCCCGCAGGGCGGCAATCAGTCGGGATTTTGTTCAAAATGAGTTCTGACTTTTTCCAACAAACACCACAAAAAAATTAAAAATTTGCCGAGATAGCTCAGTGGTAGAGCACTTCCATGGTAAGGAAGGGGTCCCGGGTTCAAGTCCCGGTCTCGGCTCCACGAAACACTCGCTCTTTTTCAAAAAATTCCTTTTAACTATCTATCTAAAGAATCTACTGTTATTTGAGTATATTTTTCAAGATTAACCAAATCTTTTATGCCAAGAACTTGCACAATATGATTCCAATGAGTTGCTACTCTATCTCCTATTTTAATTTCTGGGATAAATTTTTTATCCCAGAATACAATTTTATGGATTGGTTTTCCTAAAGAATATCCCCCTTTTCTTTTCTGAAGAGGTTGATATTCAATAATTACCCTATTTGTATTTTCTGTTTTTTTCTTTTCATATCCGATTACTTTTCCCCAACCAATCCGACAGATATCTAGCAACTTACCTTCAAGTACTATCCGACCGCTGACTGAACCTATAACTAAAACATGGAAGTTGTGATGAGCTTTTGAGGTTAAAGGAATTTCACTTGCTTTTTTTACGGCCATTTCTTTCGAAAGAAAACCGGGTCCGCTGAACTCTTTGATAATCATCTTTTTTAAAGAGTCAACTGGAACCTTTTCTAAAAGTTGATTTCCAATCCAGTAAGCATTAACCACTCTTTCATCAAAAGGGTCTTTAATTCCATTACTTTTGGCAATTAATCTATAGTAAGAAAAAGCTCCCTTAAGGGTTTCTAAAATTTTTCTAATTTTTTGCTCAGAGATTTTTTTTCCAGAAAGAAAATCCAAAAAAGTTTTTTTTGCTGAGTTTTCTTGCAGTCCGCAAAAACCAAGTTTGTGGGGATAAAATCCATAGAGAGCGGCTATTCTAATTCCTTGCATAAGTTAATTTCTTAGTTTCTTTAATCAGTTGCCAAGTTTTCTTGAAGCCAATGACAAAAATTATTCCAAAGATAATTAAAATCCCAGAAAAAATTTCTTGAGGATTTATTTTTCCTCCAGCAATTAAAGAAAGTAGGGTAGTTATTGGAGAGCCAAGGAGTAAAATTACCGTTGCCTGAGAAACCGGGATAAATTTCAAACCGCTATACCAGGTCATTACATAACCAAAGAGAATCACGGCTGTTATTAAAACCCAATTAATTTGTCCCAATGTAAGACCAGAAATTAAAGGAAGTTGATTGGTTGCTGACAAAAATATCAAAATAAATAAAGCGCCAAAAAACATCCGTGCCCAAGCGACAATTACTCCTTCCAAATCTCTTAAAACATATTTTGAAATCGTATTTTCTGCGGCCCAAAACAAAGTAGCTAAAAGAACCAATAAATCTCCTTGATTTAATGAATAGGGTAATTTTTTCAATAAAATTAGACTCCCCAAGAGCAAGAACAGTCCGCCGAACAAGAATTTTTTATTAATTTTTTCCTTCAAAAACAGAATCGCTAAGAGAGCCACCCAAATAAACATTGTTTTATGAATAAAGGAGCCTTGGGCGGCATTGGTTAAAGAAAGTCCTTTAAAGAAGAGTAGAAAAGGGATACTTCCACCAATCAAGCCGATTGTAATTAATAAGAGCCATTGTTTTCCAGTTAGATTCTTTAATCTCCGCCAATCTTTCAAAAACAAAAGCAAGCCGGTTAAGAAAATCGCAACAGTTAAAACTTTTAGGAAGGTGTAAATATTAGGATTAACCACGCTTACTCCAAATTTATTAATAAAAACAGCAAAGCCAGAGATAAGAGCGGTTAAAAAAACTAAAAAATAGCCTTTTCTCATAAGTTTATTTTGAGCGAAGCGAAAAACAAGCTCTGCTTATTTCGAGCAAAGCGAGAAACAAGCTCTGCTTATTTTTACTTTTAATTCATTTCTTTTTAATTATAGCGAATGGAATTCGATATATCAGTTTACCAACTGCTATAGCGAATGGAATTCGATATATCAGTTTACCAACTGCTATAGCGAATGGAATTCGATATATCAGTTTACCAACTGCTATAGCGAATAGAATTCGATATATCAGTTTACCAACTGCTATAAGCAAAACTTAAAATTGGTTCGCTCGGTCGAAAAAGAAAACTTCGTTTTCTTTTTCTTCCTTGCTTCTAATTATAGCAATTATAGCAAAATTGGAAAATATTCCCAGAAATGATAAAATAAAAATATGGCAAAGACAAAAATTGCAATTTTTGACCTTACCGGATGCGAGGGATGCGAGTTTCATATTCTTTCCTTAGACGAACTTTTACTTGACTTCTTTCAGGATTTTGAAATAACTAATTGGCGATTGCTTTCAGAAAAAGAACCCGCTGATTTTGACATTGCTTTTATAGAAGGAGCGGTTACTACCAAAGAGCAGATTAATTTACTCAAGCAAATTAGAGAAACTTCAAAAATTGTTGTTGCTTTAGGCGCCTGCGCAATTTCTGGAAATATTTTTGCCCAATTACCCAAAGGAAAAAGGAAAAAATTTGCTGCAAAAATCTATGATAAAAATTACCGGTTAAAAGCAGAGTTTTTAGAACCAGTAGAAAAATTTATTAGAGTAGATGAAAAAATTCCGGGTTGTCCTTCGGATATTGAAGTTTTCAAAAGAACCTTAGAAAAACTTAAAACAAGAAAAATTGTGTCGCGAATAAAGAAAGTTGTTCCCCCTGATTTTATAGAGGGAATTGAAGGACATGGAGTATTAAAAATAAATTTAAAGAAAAGAGAAGCTGAATTTGTAGTTGAAGAAAGCGAAAGATTGGTTGAAGGATTACTTTTAGGTAAAGATTTTGGATTAGCTCCTTTTATTACCTCCCGCATTTGTGGAATTTGCCCGG
>JAUYFS010000021.1 GCA_030689665.1 bacterium | reverse complement strand
GCGCTAATTTTTGAATTGAAAATTGTCGTTGTCCCAACGGTTCCGGAATGATTAACGCCATACGCGGAATTGCTGATTACGGCGTCATAAATATACGGCGAACCAACTGTTGTTTTAATCGCAATGTTTGTTTGGTTAATTTCTATATTATTTATAGAAGGAGAACCGCTGGTAGCGCTAATGCCTTCTTGGGTCACTTTTCCAGCTCCTAAAATTGAAATGTTTTTCAGGGTCGGAGATGTTGCTGCCACTGTTATAATTGGCAGGGCATTGTCTGTTGTTTTGTAAATTTTAAAGTTTTCCAGTTTAGCGTTGGAGGTGGTTGTAACTGCTGTGGCTGTTGATTGTTTTATTGTGGCGCTGTCTTTTCCAGAACCAATAATATCAATATATTCTTTCATTGTTATTGATTCTTCATAAATTCCCGGCATTACAAAAATAGCGCAGGGGAAGTTGGCAGTGCAATATGAGGTTCCAAAAGCGGTAAGCGCGGCTCCTATGCTTGTGTAATCGCCGCCCCACTTACTGACAACCAAGGTTCTGCTGTATTTTGTCGTTGTATGCGCGTAGTCGCTGATTGGCTCTCTAAGATAATAAATTTGCTGCGCTTCTTGCTGGGTTAAAACCCTGTTAAATATTGTAAAATCTGCGATTAAACCATTTGCTTGGCTGGCGCTGGAAGAATCAGAACCAATATAAAAAGACGCTGGAACTGGCTGAGCTGTCCAGGTATCAGAGTCATAAGTTTTTGTATTATTGATATATAAATTAAGATTGCCGGCATCATTATCATAAGAACCAATAATGGAAATCCAGTCCCCGCTTGAAAATGTTTGCGCGCTTGAAGCGATTGAGGCTGTTGTCCAGTCCGTACCGTTATATGCTTGACAATAGAATTTTTTGTCTGTTGAATTGAAATAAATTCTTAAGTGGCTTGGCGACTCAAAAATAAATTTGTCGCTGCTCGCCGCAGCAGCGCTGAAATTCGGCTTGTACCAAAGGACAATTGTTCCATCGTCAGAATCTATATTTCCAGAACCAACATAGGTTAAAACTTCTGTGTCTGTTCCGCTTGAAAAATACAAACCGCGTCCGCCCGGAGCCATTTCGCTTAAATCAGAAACTAATTGGAAAGTGGGGATATTATCAGTTGCGTCTGTATATGTTGGCAATTGCTTTCTACTGCCAACCAATGATTCTTCATTAAAATAGGTTGTAAAAAGAATGTCGTCAGCAACTTTGGAAGAAAGTCCAACAGAAGCTTCTGAGATATTTATTGAACCGCTTGAATTTATTGCCAAACCAGTGCCAGATTGATAAATTGCCAAACTTGCTGCTGTGCTTGTTCCTCTTATCCTAACCAGTTCTGCTGTTGAGCTTGCGCTGGATGAGTACAAATCCAAAATTCTGCCATCGCTGTTTTGGGTAACAGTAAGCGCTGTTGTTGAGTTAGAAGCAGTTAGCGCCAATGGGCCGGAAATTGATAGAGTGCTGGCGCTGCTCATTTCTATTTGCTGCGCAATTAAAGAAAGTTTTCTTTCTGCTTCCAATATAGAATTTCCTGTGCCGACATTAACAGCCGGCAGATTGTACGCCAACTGAGGAATACTCGGAATATAAACAGCTTGCAGGGATTTTGTTTTTAATTTGGTTATCTCCGCTTCAATTCCGGAAATTTGGCTTTCAAGTTTTGCTTTTGTCTCATCATCTAATTTAACAATTTCTTTTGTCTGAATTATTTCTTTGGTTGACATTACTGTGATTATCTTTGCCGCTTCTTTTACTATTTCCTGCTTTGGAACTTTCCTTGATTCAAGTTCCATTATAAAATTACGAATCTCGCTTATGTCTTGGTCATAATTTGGTTTGGCAATGAATTCTTTTTTAGAAAAAGCAAAGAGAGGAAATTTTAGTTCTGGAAATTTTATTTGTTTTATAAAAGAAAAACTGCTGGCGATTTTGTTTTTTGCTTTATAGGCAAAATTGTTTAAAGAATTAAAGTTATTTGCTATTTTTCCGGCAAAATTTCTCCATCCGGCAATGTCCTTTTTAAAATCGTTATAAATTTTTATTTCTAATTTAGATTCTTTGTCTTTTAAATAAACGATAACATCGCTTGGTTTTGAGTTTTTGATGCTTGAAAACTTATCGCCCAGCGAGGCGCTCAATTCAGTTTGTCCCTCTTTGAGATTTTTAAAAATGTTTTGCGAAAAATTGCCAAAATAATTTTTCTCTGCAATTTCTTTTTCAACTTGAGCTTTTTGAGAATCAAAAATATTTTTTACAATTTTTTCTTTCTCACTAATCTTTTTAATGTCAGCCACAGATAAATTCGCTTCCTTATTTATCCCGGAAACTAATTTTATTAATTCTTTTGGCCCTTGGGTTATATTGCTTAACGCATTTTCAAAACCATTGGCAACGGCTTTTTTAAAATCTTCAAAATCAGCAAAATTACCCAAAACAATACTGGCATTCAGGGCAAAAAACGCGATAATTAAAAAAGTTAAGCAAATAGCGCGAAACGAAATAGCAATTTTTGGCTTAAAAAAACTAATTTTCGGAATATCGGATATTGTTTTCTCGGGTTTTTTAACCTCCTTATCTTTTTCCCCTTTTTCCTCATTTTTATTGAACTCAACCAACTTTTTTATTCTTTCTTCTTTTGAGATTTCTGATTCTTTTAGATATTCATCTAACCACTCTTTGGTTGTTACCCAGTTTCTTCCAAACTTAACTGCCTTAAGTTTCCCTTGTCTGGCTCTTAAACTTAAATACTCAGAAGAGTGCGACGTATTTTTTGCCGCCTCAAATAGAGATATGTATTTTTTGTCTTTTTCTTGCTCCATTTGTTCCTGTAATATCTGCTTTACGATACCTCATTAATATTACTTTATTATTTGTTATTTTTTAAACTCGGTCAAATGAAAACTGTGGATAACTTTTCCAATTAAAAAACTATCGGTCTCCCGATGTCCAATATTTTTTTCTTTTCTTTAATCAATATCGGGAGCCCGATATTGTATCCTGATAACATTAAAAAGTTGTTGGACTCCCAATGTCCAACAACTTTTTTTATTTTCCTAGTATTCTCTATTCCCATTTAATATTCAACATTCAATATTCAATATTCTATGCCCTGTTATGATTTCATGCTCATTAGAATTCCCAATCCGATATAACAACTAATAAGGCAGGAACCGCTGTAGCTTACAAAAGGCAATGGCAAGCCAATTATTGGAAGCAATCCCAAACTCATTCCAATGTTTATTAAAGCTTGAGAAAAAAACAGGGTTATTAAACCAAAAGAATATAACCTGATAAAATTATTAGTTTCATTTTTAATTGAAACCGATATTTTTATGATTCTCCATATTAGAAAAGCGTAACAAGCCAAAATTATACTTACTCCAACCAACCCAAACTCTTCTGCTACTGAAGAATAAATAAAATCTGTCTGGCGCTCTGGTAAAAAACCATATTGTGTCTGAGAACCCTTGCCAAATCCTTGTCCTAAAAAGCCGCCGTTGCCAATGGCTATTTTTGATTGAATTAAATTCCAAGAAATTCCCTTGGGGTCAATTTGCGGGTGCGTAAAACTAACCAATCTTTCTTTTTGGTAGTCTTTCAAAAGAAAAGCCCAAGCAAAACTAAAAAGAATTAAGCCGCAAAAAACCAGGATAGCAAAATGTTTTATTTTAATTCCAGAAATTAAAATCATCGCAGCCCAAATAGATATTAGAACCAACACAGAACCTAAATCTGGCTGGAAAAAAACAATAGCCGAAGGAAAAACAATATAAATAAATGATTTTAAAATATCCTTGGTCCTGTAAATGGTTCTATGGCGCGAAGAAAAATATTTGGCTAAAAGAATAATTACCAATATCTTGACAAACTCAATCGGGCTGAAAGAAAACTCCCCTATTTTATACCAACCCTTAATACCCCTGGTTAAAGGCGCGAAAAAAAACAAACCCATTAGAAGAACCAAAAAAATGAAATAAATGATTGAGACAATTTTTGAATCAGATTTCAAAAAATTCCAATCTATCAGTGATAAAAAAATTAAAACCGAAAAACCGACAAAGAAAAAAAATATCTGCTTGTAAAAATTAGAAAAATCTCCATGAGTGATTGAAGAACTGTAAATAGAAACCAACCCGATAAGAACCAGTAAAAATGAACTCAAAAAAATTCCAAAATCAATTTTTTTGAAAATTTTATTCATAAAAAATTGGAAATTGATATTATTTTAATTGTAAGACTTCCCGGCATTGTTTACAAAATAATTCTTAGCGCGCAGAAACACTGCTTTCAAAAACCGGGACTATTTTGCCCCAGCGAGGCAAAATGTCCCTTGGTTCTCAACCTCGCTCGCTCAGGCAGCTCCTTCTTGAAAGAACGTTTCGGAATCCCGTTGAGCTTGGTCTTGAAGCGAAGCGAAAAGTCAACGGGATGAGAACCGAGCCTGGCGCTTGCCGCTGGAGCAAGCGAACAGGCGGTTCTGAAAAGAAGGAG
>JAUYFS010000019.1 GCA_030689665.1 bacterium | reverse complement strand
TGCATTCAAGGCGGACATGCTGTGTTTATTACTGGTTCAGGAATAAGCGGGGCAATTGCCAAGATGCTTGCTTTTAGATTAAAACAACTTGGTGTGGAGGTGGAGGCTTACCACATTCCAGAAGGAGTCGCAAGGTCATATAGACCTGGTGATGTTTTGTTCGCTATTTCTTCTTCTGGAACCACCAAAATGACTCTTACCCAAGTTGAACAAGCAAGGGGGGTAGAGGGGGTAACGATAATATCAATTGTATCAGAACCGCTTTCTAAAATTGCCCAACTCAGTGATATTATTATTGTTTTACCGAGAAAACCAATAAAAAATGCAGATTTCTTTCTGTTAAATACATTTTTTGAAATCGCAGCAACAATAATTGTTAATGAACTTATTTTGCCGATAAAACAAAAACTCGGAGTCACGGAAGAACAGATGGGCAAAGAGCATCAATTCTATTAAAGAGGGATATTCCTTGTTTTTTTAACAAAAGGATGCCCTCGTTTTTTTTATATTCTTCCAGTCCATAACAATCCCCATGTTGAATTTGGAAGAATACATAAATCGCAAAATTTTGTTCTACAAAATTTTGGTCCATAAGGACTATGGGCTATGCCCATAGATTTTTATTTTTTAAAATGGCTTTATGTGATATAATTTTTTAATAAATATGAGTTATCCTTTTAAAGAAATAGAAAAAAAGTGGCAAAATTTTTGGCGAGAAAATGATTTGGACAAAACCAAAGACGACCGCAAAAAAAAGAAATATTATATTCTTGATATGTTTCCTTATCCCTCAGGCGCAGGTTTGCATGTAGGACATTTGAAGGGATATATTGCCACAGATATTTTAGCTCGTTTCAAAAAAATGCAAGGTTTTAATGTTCTTCACCCAATGGGCTGGGATGCTTTTGGCTTGCCAGCTGAAAATTATGCGATAAAAAACAAAGTTCATCCGCAAAAAGCTGTTGATGAAAACATTAAAAATTTTAAAGACCAAATTAGTATTATTGGTTTAAGTTACGACTGGGATAGAGAAATAAACACCACAGACCCGAATTTTTACAAATGGACGCAATGGATTTTCACAAAAATATTTGAGCAAGGTTTGGCTCTCAGAAGTTTTGAGCCGGTAAATTGGTGTCCTTCCTGCAAAACAAGTTTGGCAAATGAAGATGTGGAAATGGGAAAATGCGAAAGGTGCGGCGCGTTGATAGAAAAAAAACCTCTGGCGCAATGGGTTTTGAAAATTACTAAATACGCCGAGAGATTGTTGGAAGATTTAAAATTTGTTGATTGGGAAGAATCAATTGTTGAACAACAAAAAAACTGGATTGGCAAAAGCGAGGGCGCGCTTATTGATTTTTTTGTTGCTGGCGTCAAAGAAAAAATAACTATTTTTACAACAAGATTGGACACAATTTTTGGATGTACATATATCGTTTTAGCGCCAGAGCATGAATTAATTTCAAAACTCAAAATTAAAAATTTGGAAGAAATAAATGATTATGTCCAAAAAGCTAAGATTAAAACCGATATTCAAAGAACCGCAGAAGAAAGGGAGAAAACAGGAGTTGAAATAAAGGGGATAAAAGCGATAAACCCTTACACAAAAAAAGAAATCCCTATTTTTGTCGCTGATTATGTTCTGGGTTCTTACGGCACAGGCGCAATAATGGCAGTTCCAGCGCATGATGAAAGGGATTTTGATTTTGCCAAAAAACACAATTTGGAAATTAAACAGGTTATTAATCCCGAAAAGGGCGAAATAGAATTACCATTTATTGACGACGGGGTTTTGAATAATTCGGAAAAATTTAACAATTTAATATCGCAAGAAGCAAGGAAAAAATTACTGGATTTTGCGATAAAAAATAAATTTGGCAAAAAAGAAGTTTTTTACAAAATAAAGGATTGGGTTTTTTCAAGACAAAGATATTGGGGAGAACCGATTCCATTGGTTTTTTGCGAAAACTGCGCGAATAAAATCAAAAATCAAAAATCAAAAATCAAAAATGAATTTAACAAAGGTGAAATTTTAAATCCGGGCTGGATTTCTTTGGTTGAAAAAGATTTGCCAGTAGAACTTCCAAAAGTTGATTATTATGAGCCCACTGGCACTGGCGAATCTCCGCTGGCAAATATCAAAAATTGGGTTTTGACAAAATGCCCAAAATGCGGGGGAGCGGCAAGGCGTGAAACCAACACAATGCCTCAGTGGGCAGGAAGTTCTTGGTATTATTTAAGATATTTGGACGCTAATAATCGCAAGGAGTTGGTTGATAAAAAGAAAGAAAAATACTGGATGCCAATTGATTTCTATGTCGGCGGAGCAGAACACGCGACCAGACATTTAATCTACGCGCGTTTTTGGCACAAGTTTTTATATGACATTAAAAAAGTTTCTACCATTGAGCCGTTTAAAAAATTTATTCATGTTGGTTTGGTTTTGGCAGAAGATGGAAGAAAGATGAGTAAAAGATGGGGCAATGTTGTTGAGCCGAAAAAAGTGGCTGATGAATTCGGAGCTGACAGCTGCCGTTTATATGAGGCATTTATGGGGCCGTTTATTCAGTCAATTGAATGGAGTAACAGCGGATTAAGGGGTTGTTTTCGTTTTTTGAACAGGGTTTGGGGCTTGAAAGATAAAATCAGCGAGAAAAAAATTGATGATAAAAAACTGGTTATTTTGCTTAATCAAACCATAAAAAAAATAACTGAGGATGTGGCAGCTTTTAAATTAAATACTGCTGTGGCGCAATTGATGGCTTTTGTTAATGAGTTGGAAAAACAAAAAGAAATTAGCAAAAAAACTTTTGAAACGCTTATAAAATTATTAGCTCCTTTTACGCCTCATTTTTCCGAAGAGATTTGGAGTTTTTTAGGAAATAAGAATACAATATTTAAAGAAAACTGGCCCAAATACGATAAAAAATTCATTGAGGAAAAAGAGATAACGATTGTAATCCAAATCAACGGAAAATTAAGGGGTGAAATTCAGACTGAAAGGGGAGCAAATGAAAAGAAGGTTTTGGAAACAGCGCTGAAAAATGAAAATATTTTAAAATATGTTAAAGACAAGCAAGCGATAAAAAGAAAAATTTACATTCAAGACAAATTATTAAATTTAATAATTTAATTTATGTGCGGAATTGTCGGTTATTTAGGGAAAGATGATGTGATTTCCGTCATTATAAGCGGGTTAAAGCGTTTGGAATACCGCGGTTATGACAGTTGCGGTTTTTCTGTTTATGACAAAAAGGGTCAGGATTTGACATTAAAAACCGTTGGCAGGGTTGCTGCTTTGGAAAAAATGGCGGAATCCTTGGATTTTGAAGCTGTCTGCGGTATCGGCCATTCCAGGTGGGCGACTCACGGTTTAGTTACGGAAAAAAACGCCCATCCTCATTTTGACTGCAAAAAAGAAATTTTTTTAGTCCATAACGGGATTATTGAAAATTACAAAGAAATCAAAAAAAAGCTTTTGGAAAGGGGCCATAAATTTGTTTCTGACACAGACACAGAAGTGTTGGTTCATTTAATTGAAGAATTTTTTAAAGGAAATTTGGAAGAAGCGGTTCATAGAGCTTTGAAATACATTAAGGGAGCTTACGCCATTGCGGTTATCTCAAAAAAAGACCCGGGAAAAATTGTGGTTGCCAGAAAATCAAGTCCCTTAGTTTTTTCAGTTGAAAAAAACAGGGCTATTGTCGCTTCTGACCCAACCCCGATTTTGCCCTTTTCCGACAAAGTGGTTTTTTTAGAAGATGATGAGCTGGCGGTTTTGACGCCTGAAGGTTTTAAAGTTTTTGATTTTGAGAAAAAACAAAAAATCAGGGAGCCGCAAGTTTTAGATTGGACAATTGAAGAATCGGAAAAAGGCGGTTTTTCGCATTTTATGCTCAAAGAAATTTTTGAAGAGCCGGAGGCAGTGGAAAATTCCATTAGGGGCAGAATTGTTTTGGATGAAGGTATCGCAAAACTGGGCGGATTGGAAATGGTAAGCGATAAATTATCTAAAATTGACAGATTGATTTTGGTTGCTTGCGGAACAGCGAGCTATGCCTGTATGGTTGGCGAATATATGATTGAAGAAAACGCGGAAATTCCAGTTGAGGTTGATGTTGCATCAGAATTTAGGTACAGAAACCCGATTTTAGATAAAAAAACAGCATTTCTAGCTGTTTCTCAGTCAGGAGAAACAGCAGATACCTTGGCAGCCCTGAGAGAAGCAAAAAGAAAAGGGCTTTTGAGTTTGGGAGTTGTAAATATGGTTGGTTCTTCAATCACAAGGGAAACCGAAGCCGGTGTTTATAATCACATTGGTCCGGAAATTGCTGTTGCGGCGACTAAATCTTTTATTTCTCAGCTTTCTATTTTGGCTCTTTTAACGGTTTTTTTGGGAAGGCAAAGGAATATGAGCTTGTCCAAGGGCCAAGAAATTTTAGGGGCTTTAAAAAAATTACCGGATTTAATGAGGGAAACTTTGAAAGAAAACGACGAAAAAATGAAAAATTTGGCTGAAAAATATTCAAAATACAGAAACTTTATTTTTTTAGGCAGAAAATATAATTATCCTGTTGCTTTGGAGGGCGCTTTAAAACTTAAAGAAATAGCTTTTTACATTCACGCCGAAGGTTTTCCAACCGGCGAAATAAAACACGGTCCGATCGCTTTGGCTGATGAAAATTTACCTTTCTTTTTTATCGCGCCAAAAGATTCGGTTTATGACAAGGTTGTTTCAAATATGGAGGAAGTCAGGGCGAGAAAAGCTCCGATTATCGCAATTACCACAAAAGGCAATAGTGAGTTGGAAAAAATCGCTGATGATGTGATTTATGTTCCACAAACAATTGAAATGTTGATGCCGATTTTAAACACAATTCCTCTGCATCTATTTGCTTATTATATGGGCAATATTCTTGGTTGCGATGTTGACAAGCCCAGAAATTTGGCAAAAAGCGTTACCGTTGAATAATTTGTTCTATTAAAACTTGCCAGAGGACGGGCCTCTGATTTTTTCTTTTATTTGACAATATTCGGTTAAAAATATAGAATAAAATTAATTTTTTGCTGAAGAATAGCGGGGTGGAGGAGTAGTACCTCGTGGGTCTCATAAGCCTAAGGCGCTGGTGCAATTCCAGCCCCCGCTACAATTTAAACGCCTGCTACGATAAATAG
>JAUYFS010000010.1 GCA_030689665.1 bacterium | reverse complement strand
GTGGGCGCAATAAAATAAAATATGCCCACTTTTTTGTTTGTAAAAAAATAAAAAAATGTGGTAAAATTTATGAATAATTATTGTTTTACAAAATGCTTAAAAGAATTTTGTTGCTATTTTTTTTAATTTTAATCTTTGCTCCGGCTTTTGTTTTCGCCGATTATTTAGACCAGAAAAAAGATTTTTTTATTGAGTCGTCTTTTGACAAAACTGGCAGAGAAAAAATTGAAGGCGTATTGAAAAAACTCACGCCAAGAATTTATTTTTATGTTGATTCAAAATGGTGGGGCGATTTAACCGCTGAACAACAAAAAAAGAATGAGGAAGTTTTGGAAAAATTAGGCGCTGAATTCCACGCGAAAATTTATCCGGAACTTACAAAAGAATTCGGAACCGAATGGAAACCGGGCATTGACAATGACAGCATGATTTATGTCCTTTATTGTCCGATGAAAGACAATGTTGGCGGCTATTTCCGCGAAAAAGACGAACAATTACGGACATTTGTGAAGGACTCAAACCAAGCGGAAATTGTTTTTTTAAACAGCGACTTTATAGATTCCAAATTAAATTCCTCATTTTTAGCCCACGAATTTGAACATCTGATTGATTTTTACCAAAAACAAAAAATACTGGGATTGTCTGAAGAAACCTGGCTTATTGAAGCCAGAAATGAATACGCGCCAACTCTTTTAGGTTATGACAATGATTATCAGGGAAGCAGTTTTCAGGGCGCTGTAAAGTCATTTTTAAACAATCCTCGCGATTCTATCACTGAATGGCAAAACAAGCCGTCTGATTACGGCGCTTTAAGCGTTTTTATCCATTATTTGGTTGAGCATTACGGAATAGGAGTTTTAAGCGAATCGTTGAAAATCAACAAAATCGGGATTCCTTCAATAAATGAAGTTTTAAGGGCACGAAATTTCAAAAAAGATTTTGGCGACATATTTTCCGACTGGGCAGTTGCTTCTTATGTTAATGATTGTTCTTTGGGCGAGGAATATTGCTATTTAAATGAGAACTTAAAAAATTTCAGAATTTCTCCGACAATCAATTTAATTCCGCTGACCGGCGCCAGCACTTTGGCTGTTACTGATACCATAAAGCCGTGGAGCGCGCACTGGATTAAATTCATTGCTGGCGAAGGCAAGCTGCGCCTAACCTTTATCGGCAACCCTGAAAATTTATTCAAGGTGCCGTTTGTTTTACAGAAAACCGATAATTCTTACGAAGTCGGGCATCTTAAACTTGATAACAACCAGCGGGCAGAACTGGATATTGTTGGTTTTGGCAATAAATACAAATCCTTAGCCATAATTCCTTCGCTTCAGAGCAAGTTGGCTGGTTTTAACGGCGAAGAAGCGGCTTTTTCTTATTTTTGGTCTGTTTCTTTGGAAAAAGAAGAAACAAGATTGGTTGCCAGCAGTGATATGGCAAAACTCAAAAAACTTTTGGAAGAGATAAACAAGCTTGAAATGAAAATAAAACAACTGAAAAAAACTCTTTTGGCAATGATAGAAATGGGCGCTGGAAAAGAAACAACCTGCGGCCAGTTTTCCAATGACCTTTCTATGGGTTTGATAAACAACGGGGAAGTGCGATGTTTGCAGCAATTTTTGAAAAATCAGAGCAAGGAAATTTATCCAGCTGGCTTGATTACCGGAAATTTTTCCAATTTGACGCTGGAAGCAGTGAAAAAATACCAAGCTGGCAAAAATCTGCCGATAACCGGCAATTTTGATTCTTTAACCAGAGAAAAAGCCAACAGCGAACTCAAATGAACAAATCATGTTTTTTAAAAACGACAAAATCAAAAACATAAAAGCAAGAGAAATTCTGGACTCAAGGGGAGACCCGACTATTGAAGTTTTTTTGGAGGCAAATGATTTTTCAGTTATTGCTTCTGTGCCTAGCGGAAAATCCAAGGGCAAATATGAGGCCAAAGAATTAAGAGATAATGACGGAAAAGGGGTTTCAAAAGCGATAAACAATATAAATGAAATTATATTCCCGAAATTAAAAGGAGCAAGTGTTTCTAACCAGAAAAAAATTGACGAAATTTTAATTGAAATTGACGGAACGCCTGACAAAAGCAATTTGGGCGCAAATTCCATTTTGGCTGTTTCAATGGCTGTTTGTCGAGCCGGAGCCAAGAGCAAAAATCTGAGTTTATTTTCCTATATCAACCAAATTTTTTCTCATCCGCCAGCTGGCGGACAAAAACCGAACAATAATTTGAGAATGTGTTTTAATGTGATAAACGGCGGCCAGCACAGCAACAACAAGCTGAACATTCAGGAATTTTTTATTATTCCCCAAAGAACAACAATTGAAGAGAATTTAAAAATCGCCGCAGAAATTTATCAATTTTTGGGAGAAAAATTAAAGGAAAAATTTGGTTCTTTCGGTATTAGTTTGGGAGATGAAGGCGGGTTTGCGCCGCCAATTGAGACAACAAAAGAGGTCTTGGATTTAATTTTAGAATGCATAAACGAAAAAAATTATGCCAGCGATTTTAAAATTGGACTTGATTGCGCTGCCGGAAATTTTTTCAATAATGGAAAATATAATTTTGAGGGAAAAGAAATCAATAGCCAAGAACTGGCTGATTTTTATAAAGAAATAATTGATAAATACCCGATAATTTTAATGGAAGACCCGTTTTTTGAAGACGATTTTCAGGCATTTCAAGAATTTAATAATGCTCTTGGCGATAAAATCGGAATTTTCGGAGATGATTTGACTGCTACAAATATTGGAAGGGTTGCAATGGCAAAAGAAAAAAAATGCTGTAATGGAATGATTATAAAGCCAAACCAAATTGGCACAATCAGCGAAGCAATTAAGGTTGCAGGAACGGCAAAGTCATTTGGCTGGAAAATATTAACCGCTAATCGTTCCGGAGAAACTTCCGACGATTTTATTGCCGACCTTGCCATAGGAACAAACTCAGATTTTGCCAAATTCGGAGCTCCGGGCCCCAAAGAAAGAATGGCAAAATACGAAAGATTATCACAAATAGAAAAAGAATTATGAAATGTATTTTTATTATTTTAGACGGATTAGGGGACAGGCCGATAAAAGAACTTGGCAATCTTACTCCATTGGAAGCGGCAAATACGCCTAATATGGATTTTTTGGCGCAGCAAGGCGATTGCGGGATGTTGTTGCCAGTAGGTTTGGGAATTGCGCCAGAATCAGGGCCAGCTCATTTTGAGATTTTCGGTTATTCTCCTTTTTCAGATTTTTATCCGGGCAGGGGTCCATTAGAAGCTTTGGGAACAGGTTTTGATTTAAAAGAAAATGACCTGGCTTTTAGGGTTAATTTTGCTACCTTAGAAAACAATAAAATTATTGACAGAAGGGCGGGCAGGATAAAAGATGTTTCAATTTTTGAAAAAGATTTGAGTTTTGAATTAAACGGGGTTCAATTTATTTTTAAAGCTGGCACCGAACATAGAGGAGCTTTAATTTTAAGGGGCGAAAATTTATCAAAAGAGCTAACTGATTCTGACCCGCGCCAAGAAAATTTACCGCCGCTTGAAATAAAACCCTTGAGCCCAACGGCTGATTTTACGGCAATGATTTTAAATGAATATCTGCGAAAAACAAATGAAATTTTATCAGAACATTCAGTAAACAAAAAAAGAGAAAAAGACGGGCTATTGGCAGCGAATTATTTGCTTTTAAGGGGCGCTGGTTTTTTTAAAGAAATTGAGCCATTTAATGAAAAATATAATTTAAAGTCCTGCTGTATAGCTGGCGCAGGTTTGTACAAGGGTATTGCCAAGTTTTTAAAAATGGATTTAATAACAACGCAAGAAGCCACTGGTGCTAAGGATACGAATATTAAAAATAAAATTTCCAAAGCAAAAGAAATGATTGATGATTATGATTTTATTTGGGTTCATATCAAGGCAGTTGATTTATTTGGGCATGACGGAGATTTTGTCGGCAAAACAGAGATTTTGGAGAAAATTGACAAGAATCTTGAAATTATAAAAAATACTGATTGTTTGAAAATAATTACCGGCGACCATTCCACGCCCTGCGAAATAAAAGACCATAGCAGCGACCCGGTTTCATTGTTGATTTCCGGACACGGCATTCAAAAAGAAACAATGGAAAAATTTGGAGAAAAAAACTGTGAAAACGGAAAATTAGGAACAATGATTGGAAAGGACTTGATGCCCAAAATAAAGGATTTGATGGCTGAACATTAGGTTGTTGATAGACAAATTTAAAAATGATAAAATAAAAAACAATTAAAATGAGCAACTTTTTATGAATTTTAAAAACATTAGTAAAGAAAATCTAATATTTATTCCAGTTCTTTTTTTAATACTCGCAATCGGGATTTTTATTGGTTTTAGCGCCAAAGATATGGGTTTGGGCGGAGGGAATACGACATTAAGCAAAAATGAGATTAGCGAAAAAGTCGTTAATTTTGTGAATTCCAATTTTTTAAGCAGCCAAGGCAAAATAGCTGTAGTAGTTTCTTCAGAAGATGAAAATGGAATTTATAAAATTGAATTAAAAGTTGATGAAGACCAATTTCCCGCTTTTGCCACCAAGGACGGAAAATATTTGTTTTCTCAGGTATTTGATATGATGCCAAAGATTGTAACGATACCAAAAAAAGAAAAACCAAATTTAAAATTATTTGTAATGGCTTTCTGTCCCTACGGGACCCAAGCAGAAGAAACCTTGTATTCATTGGTAAACCTTTTGAAAGGGAAAATTGATTTTGAAGTAGCTTACATTATTTCTGAAAATAAGGGGAAATTTTCCTCTTTGCACGGCGATGATGAATTAAACCAAAATGTGAGGGAATTATGCGTTACAAAATATTTTCCGGAAAAATCTTGGGATTTTATTCATAAAACAAACAATTCTTGCGCCCTTGAGAATATTAATGCTTGTTGGAAAGATTCGGCAAATGAATTGGGAATAGATTCAAACAAAATAGAAAATTGTTTAAAAGATGAATCTCAAGAGATTTTAAATAACCAGTTGGTTTTAAATAAACAGGAATTTACAGTTCAAGATGTTTCCAAACACAATAGTCAGGAAAAAATTTCAGTTTATTCTTCTCCAACATTGGTCATAAATGACATTATTTATGACGGCTCAAGGAATTTAGAAGGCTACCAAAGCGCGATTTGTTCTGTTTTTTCAGAACAGCCAAAAGAATGTGAAGAAAAATTAAGCGGCGCTGCGGTTGAAGTTGAAGGCAATTGCGGCCAGTAAAAATTAAAAAACCATTATGATTTTTAAACCAAAAATAAAAATTTATTCAACGCCAATTTGCCATTTTTGCGATATGGTAAAACAATATCTTAAAGAAAAGGATTTTGAATTTACCGACATTGATGTTTCTTTGGACGAAAAGGCTTTATACGAAATGCAGGCGAAAACCGGACAACTTGGAGTTCCTGTTATTGAAATTGATGAGAAAACAATAATAATTGGTTTTGATACTGCTAACATATCAATGTCATTGTAGTTTTAATTATATCAATTCTTAATGTA
>JAUYFS010000003.1 GCA_030689665.1 bacterium | reverse complement strand
TTTAAAATAAAAAAGGAGGCCTTAAAAAAAACAGACCTCAATATTGTATTAAAATTGCTTTATTTGAATCTATCCCCTCTAAAATGCTGGAATAAAAATGCCCTGCGGGGTCTGACCCCGCAGGGCGATTATTTCTTAAGGTTGGGTACAAGATGCTGGATAAATATCGTGGGTATTGTTTGTAAAAACAACACTGGATAAATCTGGACACATTCCAGGCTTACTCAAATCGTCTGTGAAAAAAGCGCCATAATAGCTACTTGCCTCAAAAAGAACATTGTTCAGTGTTAATTTATTATTCTCAACAAATCCCCTGTCATCAACATAAAGCCCTGTGTTATTGTTTTTAAAAACAGAATTGCTTATTTCCAAATTAGAATTTTCTGTTTTTAAATAAGAGCAACCCTTCTCACAATATAAAAATTGCGATTCTTTTATAATTAAATTAGAGCCAATGGAATAAATTCCTGTATGAGAATTTTCAAATTTAACATTTTCCAAATCAACAATGCTCTTTTCAGTATAAATAGCTCCTTTTATTTTCCAAGATAATTGCCCTGCATATCTAAAAATAGTATTTTTAAATAGGGACTTCTGTTTTCCTAAAATATCTATTCTTTCCCAATCACCAATAGCTGGCGTTGTTGATAATCCATCATTATTTGTATCTTCTCCATATTCATCATCTAAAATAGAAGTAAAAACAACTGGCTCGCCAGCCAAATCACCAACATTCAACACCCCCTTAACACCAAATTGAAGAGAAGATGAATAATAACCCATTTTAAAAAATTTCATAACAGCTCCTGGCTTTATAGTTAAAGTGGAATTTTCGTTTACTTCAAACAAGGAAATTGTATAAACCGCTGGCTCTAATGTCCAATTTTGCGCAACTTTTCCATACACACGAATTCCATTTATTTTATTATCTTTAAAAGTATTATTTATAAAGCTTGGGTAGCCATTTTCAACCTTAATTGTTCCAAAACCATAACTGAAGTTTTTAAAAGTGTTATTTTCTATCAAAGCTGGGCTGTCTTTTATGTCAATAGCAACGCTTCCGCCTTCAAAATAGCTTCTTTTTATGGTTGGGCTGCCAGAAATAATCCAAACAGGGACTGTGCCTGTGCCGTAAAATTCTGAATTTTCAATTGTCGCCGAAGAATTTTCCAATTTTACGGCAGTACTTGAAAAATCTGAAAATTTTACATTTTTAAATTCCGGATTTCCTCCGTTTACATAAATAACAACATCATAACCCTGTCCCTGGTTTTTACCGCCATATTTAAAAACACAATTTTCAAATTTTGTATTGCTGCTGTTATTGTTTAAAGTTATTTGCCGCCAATAATTTGTGTTATCTTTTATTCCAGTTCCGCCGTAATCAGAATCATAAGAAGCGGTAAAAATTATTTTTTCATTGCTGGTGCCCTGCGCCAAAACCGTTCCTTGAACGGTTATTGATTTCGCTTTGTTAATTTTTAAAACCGAACCCTGTTTAATTGTTAATTTTTTATTAACCGGAACTGTTAAATCATTTACGGTAAAAAACGGGCTGTTTTCTTTATAAAGAACAATTTCGTTAAAATCCGCAAAGGGCAAATTTTCCAAAGAAATATTTTGCGTTAAATGGCTATTCGCTTGTTTAGGGGTGCCATAAATAACATTGTTGTTTATGTCTTTTCCGTTTCTGATTAAAATTCTGTTGTCTTGCCAATTGTTTGCGTCATCGCCCTGCGATTGCGAATTAATTCTTTCCATTGAAATCTTATTATTTGGTAAATTTTGTCCTGCTGGCCAGTTGCCATTTTCCAAACATGTTGTTTTGTCAATCAGTTGGTTTTCCAAATTATACAAATATAAAATTTCGCACTTCGGACTGTTTTTTAAGGCGCCGGTAGTATAAATGAAATCAGCTTGAACGTCGCTTACAGAATTATTGTCAGTTCTTTCTAATAAAAAATAACTTTGTGCTGCTATTTTCGTGTTTGCGGGAAAAATTATGTTTGGCGATTCATCTTCGGTTTTCAATGTCCAACCAGTTAAATTTATTTCTGTTGCCGTATTGTTGTATAATTCAATCCACTCGTCAGCAAAATTGGCTTTTGTCCCCATCCATGCGATTTCATTGATAACAACATTTTTAGCGAGCGAAATTTTAATTTCTAATTCGCTTGACCACTCGCTTTCCTGCTCGGCATTATCAACTGCTTTAACCCAAAATTTGTAAGTTTTTTCATCTAAACCGGGACCAAATAAATATGTGTTTTCTTGAATGTTTCCTAAATCCAGCCATTCGCTATTTTCTTTTTTATATTGGAGTTTATAAAGGTTAATTTGTTCAGGATTTTCTTGTTGCCAGGAAAGGTCAAAAGACAAAGAATTTTGAACTGAATTTATTGCATCAAAAATTGGAGTTGGCGGAGGCCCGTCCTCCTCTAGAGCAGCTGGCGGAAGTTCGTCCTCTGGCAATTCCTGTTCGGGTTCTGGTTCTGGCTCTGGCTCTGGCTCTGGCGAAATTATTTCCCACTGACGCAATGCTGGAGTTTGGTCATAATCCCCTTGCGCGCTTTTTGCCCTGATTTGAAAAGTGTGATTTCCTGTTTCCAAGTTTGTTAAATTTTTAGGCGAAACGCATTGTTCCCAAATATTTTCATCTAATTTGCATTCAGATGTTGCTTGTTCGGGGTTTGATGAAAAAACAAAATTAGCTGTGGTTTCTTCGGTTGTTTCTGCTGGACCGCTTTCAATGGTTGTTTCTGGGACCGGGGTTTCTTCGGGAATTTCCTGTTGTTCTTCTTCAGGTTCTTCTGTTTCTTCTATTTCTTCATTATTTTCCTGATTTTCCTGCTCATTTTGAATTTGTCCGTTGTTCTGATTTTCTTCTTGATTTTGCTCGTTTTGATTATTTTCAACACTTGGTCCAGGAATTGAAGAACTGATTGAGGAATTCGCTGCTTTTATAATTTTTGCTTCTGTCGCGAC
>JAUYFS010000012.1 GCA_030689665.1 bacterium | reverse complement strand
AAATTGACGAGTCCTTGGAAAAAATAAATTTACTTAAAAATAAATAATTTTGTAAAACCAAAAAGCGGGGTTAAACCCCGCTTTTGCTTTTTTCATAGCGCAAGTATTTTTCTTTCATCTTTTTTACTTTTTCCGGCGTTTCTAATAATTTGCCCTGATAAAATTTATAAAGAGAAGGAATAACCCCGCAATCCTTGCACTTTCCCCAGTGACACTTGCCTTTATTTTCTCTAAATAATTTTTGGCAAAGAAAAACCTCTCTTTCAAAAATTTCTTTACTGATAATATTTTTCTTTAACCCGGTTTTACAAGTTATTTCTTTTTTCATATTGTTTTTTCATTTCTCAGTAAATTTATTTTCTTTTGCCGACCCCTGTTATACCCGCCAACACTCCCATCTGTTCTAATAACTCTATGGCAAGGAATTTTGGAATCATAGTTTTTATTCAAAACATTCCCCACTGCCCGACAAGCTCGCGGCAAACCTGCCATCTTTGCCACTTGTTTATATGTCATTGTCTTGCCTCTTGAAATTTTTTTAACAATTTCAAAAACTTTTTCTTTAAAACTTTTCATTTGAGTTTTTTCTAAACCCAAAAATAAATTTTTTTAATAAATTCTATTTTCCAAAGTATTATGGACTTGATAATTTCCAATATTTTATTCATATTTCCGTAAAAATTCCTTTTTGCCCGCCCGTTGAAAACCCCCAGCGATTTTTTTGGGCAACAGGTAAGGTTAGAAAAAATTTTTCAAATATGCCTTAATTCTTTCGCTATCTTCGTTTTCTTTTTCGCCCTTAAAATATAACTCAATAAAATCAACTTTACGACTTTGAAAATGGAAGGCGTAAATAATTCTCAAAGAAGTACCCTTTAAATAACGACAAAATAATCGCGCTTTAATAATTTTAATATCATTTGAAACAGTAATTATATTAAAATGTTTGCCAACGCCACACGGTATAGATAAAATAATTTTTTTAAAATTTAAAAAATCGCTATCTAATGTTCTATATTTTTTAAGATAGCGCTTATATTCTTTTGAAAATTCTGGAAGTTCATCAAAGTTTATCGTCATAGCTTCTTACCGAATATTTTTCATCGCGGTAAAGAACGGTTTCGTAATCTATTTTCTCGCCGTCCTTATGAATCTTAAACGGAATATCCCCATGAGAATAATCACGAATTTCACTCGCGCTTTTGTCAGAAAGACGATTTAAAACATCGTCTATAAGCCCTATTTCTCTTGCGGAAAGAATATCAAGGTTAGGATTTCTTAAGGGAAGATACTTTTTTTGGTTAAACTTAAAATATTTGCTTTTAATTTCTTCAATTTCTTTATTTTTTTTCATTTCGTCAATAATTTTTTTTAATTCGCAAGGCGTCGGCCCGTAATGATTTTTAATGTAAGTAGCGCCAATTAATTGTTCTTCATATTTTTCATAATAATCAAAATCAATAAAATAAAATAATTTATTCAAAACACTTTCCCCGACATTTGGCTTGCCGCTAACTTTTGACAAAACATAAAGCAAAACTTCCTTAAATTTTTCAAGATTTTTCTGTGGAACGTTTATTCTCATCTCTTGTTTTTCTTCTCTCATTTTCTTTTTACTCTTTTTTACTTCTATCATAACCGAAGTATCTTTTCCTTGAATAAAATCTTCAAAAACAATACCAAAAATATCCGCAAGCTTTTTTGCTTGAGAAATAGTTAAATCATGTTTACCTTGCTCTATTTGGATATAGGTCGGTCGAGAAATACCAAGCTCTGACGCCAAAAACTCTTGCGTCAGATTATTCTTTTTCCGTAATTGTTGTACAAGTTTTGAAAGCATAGTTTTATTCTTTTGATTTGCTTAATTTTTTCTCTAATTTAGCAATCATATCCAATACCAAGTTTTTATATTCCTCATAAACCTTATAAACCTCCATTTCAATTGTTTTTATGTCTTTTGATAACAAGTTGTGAATATACTCGTTCCGTTTCGCCTTGAATTGTTCAAGTTTTTTAAATTCTTCTGTATTGATAATGCCCAATAAATATAAGTCGTTAATAGCATTGTCATATCCATACCAATTGCATCTTTTGCCTTTGAGCGCAGACAAATCGGATCTGCTGTCTAATAATCTCAATCCTAAATTTACAAGCACGCCTTCAAGTATGGCTGCTTGTAATAAAAACGCTTCAATATGCCGGGTTTCCCATACAACGCCTTTGTCATCTTGGTCAACATAAAGATTATGATTTTCCGCCCGCGCCCATAAAAGTTTTGTATCTTCAACGCTTGCTAAATTTTTTAAGCTTGTAGCCATAATTATTTAGCTTTATTTCTGGGCGGTTTCCATTCGCGAATTTCTTTGCGTTCCAAGCGTTCGGCGGCATCTTTGCTCGGAGTTAACTGATATTGAAATCTTGTTCCGCCTTGAAATTGCCCCTTGTGTTCGGCAATTCTGTCGGGCAACCTGCCACCTTTGGCCTTGCCAATGTAAAGAATATCGTCCGAAGTATTTTTAATTCGGTAAACCCCCGGCCTGTTGCCCGGCACATTTTCAAGATTTTTGTGTGTGATTGTTTTTGTTGGACTAAATTTTTTTGTAGCCATAGTTTTAATGATTAAATGATTAATTATTACGACCTAATACAAGTATAGGCGATGTAAAATTAGTTGTCAAGAGCAATGTCAAAAAGTTATACACACCCTAAATTTCCGCTAAAACTTCCGTAATTTTTTGCTCCATTATTCCGACAAGTTTTTTGTTCGCCTCAATAATTTTTTCTTGGTTTTTTCAAAATCATTGCCAAATTCATCTATGATTTGCTTTGTAATTTTGGCATTATTTTCCAAAACAATGCTTGCCTTTCCATCTTTGTCGTCAAAAAATCTCCAACCGGCATTTTGAAGTAACTCATTGATTTTAATTCTGGCTTTGACTTCTTTTTGCATAACTTATTTCATTAAAATCATCAATAACCTCATCCACTAAAATTATAAATTTTTTGACCATTGATGAATTTTTTTCCATAAATCAGTATCATCTGTGGAATCTTGATTTATATTTTGGCATTCTGCGAGTGTATGTTTGTTATTTTTAAAAGAAATAACCTGGTCAGATGATAAACCCTTTCCTTTTGGATTTTTAACAAATTTACCAACAAATTCTTTTTTAAATATTTTTATGCCTTTTGACGAAATTCCGCAAATCACATGTTCCAATATAACAGATTTATCTTTTTTGTTCGCCATTAAAATCAAAAAATCTTCAGAGCTAAACCAATTATTAATATAATGCATATAAGGCCCGGGAAATCCTTTTAGAGCCGGAATTCTCCAACCTGAATCGCTGACAATAAGCGGTTTTTTTAAAAATTTAAACGCTTTTTTTGCTTTGTGTTTAGCAATCTTTGCAATAGAGTCGGATTGAATTTCTTCAATATCTAATTTTTTTTGAATCAATTCAATACCAAGCTTTTTTGTATATCTTTTTGCGCTTTCTACTTTATATTTGTTTTTAGTAATGTAAAGTATTTTTGTCAAAGTTTTTGTTGTTTTCTTATTCTTTCATACTATCAAAAAAACAAGCTAGGGTAAACAAAAAACACTCAAATGAGTGTTTTTTGTTCAATGTTGCCGGACTAGGATTCGAACCTAGATACTTGCCTCCAAAGGGCAATGTCCTACCGTTAGACGATCCGGCAGTAAAAAATGTTTTGCGTTTTTCGCTTTGCGCTTTTAGTTTTTATCGCAGATTTCCACCACAGCCAATTCCAAAGGAAGCTGGTAAAAAGACGAATACCTCATTTCTTTTGAGGCATCGATTAAAATATACACAATTTTCTTGATTTCTTCAATGGTTAAACCGGAAATCTGCTTTTTAAGTTTTTCAATGTCTTCATCGCCCATTCCGATTAAAAATGATTTTTTGAGTTCTGGATTGATTTTCAAAATCATGGCTTTTCTCAAATACTCAACTGTTTTTTTGCTGAAATCGTCCAAATCAAAACCTTTTTCAATCATATTATCAATAAAATTCAGCGCTTCTTTTTCTTTTTTCTCAAAAAGCAAATCAACGAATTTAACAATAATCGTGGTATCAACAAGGCCCAAAAGATTTTCAATGTCTTGCTTGCCGATTTTTTCATCTCCCAAACTGCCGCTGAAAATCACGCACTCGTCCAGCAAGCTTATCGCGTCTCTCAAAGAACCCTCGGAATTAAAAGCGATTACTTCAATCGCCTCGCTGTCAATTTTTATTTTTTCCTGCTGGCTTACAAATTTAAGCTGTTTTATCAAATCCTCCAAGCCGAACTTTTTAAAATCAAACCTCTGGCAGCGGGAAATAATCGTCGGAATCATTTTGTGGATTTCCGTTGTCGCCAAAATAAAAACCGCGTGCGACGGCGGCTCCTCAAGTGTTTTTAAAAGCGCGTTCGCGGCTTCTTTGGTTAATTGGTGCGCCTCGTCAATTATAAAAACCTTGTATTTTGACTTGACCGGCGTAAAACGGATTCTTTCTTTTAATTCCCTGATTTCGTCAATTCCCCTGTTAGAAGCAGCGTCAATTTCAACCAAATCCAGCGCCCTGCCCTCGTTTATTTCAAGACAGCTTGAACATTTGTTGCAGGGTTCAAATTCTCCTTGTTTTCTGTTCGCGCAATTTATCGCTTTTGCCAAAACTCTGGCAATGGTTGTTTTTCCGGTTCCGCGCGGCCCTGACAAAATATAAGCATGCGAAGTTTGATTTGACCGTAGGGCATTGGTCAGGGTTTTGACAATATGCTCTTGGCCGATAAACTCGCTGAAATTCATTGGCCTGTATTTTCGATAAAGAACGAGATTATTCATGTTATTTTTTTAAACACTACTATTTTGTACCCTATGAAATTCCACGCCATTCCGATAAAACTCGCGCATATTCCGCCGATATTTGCCCAAATCTCTGGCGTTAAGCCGAATTGCGGCCCAATTATATTAACAATAAAAGACGCTGACAAAACATTTATCACAAGCCCGCCGATTGAAACGATAAAGAAAATTCCGAATTCTTGCGGCGCTTTCTTGCTTCCCTCGCCGGCAAAAGTCCAATGCTTATTCCAAAAATAACTGTTAATATTCGCCACTGCGAAAGAAATCGCCTTGAATAAAGGAAAATAAATTCCGCTGGCGATTCCGCTGAAAAAAATCAAAGCGTTCAAAACCCCCAAATCAACAAATGTGTTTAAGGTGCCAATTAAAAGAAACTTGGCAAATTGCCACAAAATTCTGATTTTTTCCCTGAAAAAAGAAAGAAAAATAAATCCGCAAATGGAAACCACGGGCAAAAGTATAAAAATCAAAGCCGGGTGAAAAGGAATTTTTAAGGCAATATTTTTGGCAATGATAAAAATTAAAATGGCGTCTATCTCAGAAATCGCCAAAATTGAACCAATGTCTTTTTTCGTTAAACCGAACATAGTTTTTAACCCTCCCAAGTTTTTGAATTTTCAAAACTTGAAAAGGATGTTAATTTTATTTAATTTTAATGCTATTTTTCGACTGGTTCGCCCGACCCAAAAATTTGGGAGGGTGAATTTAATTTGATTTATTGTATCAGATTTACGATAATTTTTTAATCCATTTTTTAAATTGGTCTCCCCTGTCTTTGTAATCCTTGAAAAGCCCAAAGCTTGGCGAAGCGCAGGACAAAAGGCAAATGCCATTTTTGCCGGTTTTTTTATAGCAAAAATCAACAATTTCTTTCATAGAAGAACCAAAAAAAGTATTAAATTTAGCGTTTTTTCCGGCTCGCTTTTTAATTTCCTGCCAAATTCTTTGTCCGCTTCCCGGAAAAAATGCCAAGTTTTTTATTTTTTTCCTCAAAATTCGCTTGGCTAATTCTTTGTGAACCAATCCCCTGTCATAACCGCCCAAAATCAAAGTATCAACTTTTTCAAAAGAATTTATCGCTTCAATTGTCGCTTCCGGCAAAGTTGCCAAAGAATCATTATAAAATTTAATGCCCTTGCGTTCGCCAACAAATTCCAAGCGATGTTCCAAACCCGGGAATTTTCTGAAAACTGATTTTATGTCTGCATTTGAAACTCCAAAAATCTTTGCTGCCAAAATCGCTGCCATTGCGTTTTGCAAATTAAATTTGCCCTTCAATAAAATATCATTTCTGCTGATAATTTTTTCATCTTTCCCCTTTTTATGAAAATAAATTGAATCTTCTTTGAAATAACATCCCTGCTCAAATTTTTTCTTTTTACCGGAAAGGGAAAAATAAAATTTTTGCGATTTCACTTTTCCCAAATGTTTGGCTATTTCCTTGCTGTCAGCGTTAAAAACAAGAAAATCGTCCTTTTTTTGATTTAAAAAAATGCTTAATTTTGAATTATAGTATTCTTTCAAATTCGGGTAATAATCCAAATGCTCGGGGAAAAGATTTAAAAAAACTGCTATGTTCGGCGATTTTTCCAAATTATAAAGCTGGTGGCAGGAAAGTTCATAAACAGCAATTTTTTCCTTACAATTTTTGTTTTTAATACACTCCTGCAAAAATCCCAAAACCGGATTGCCTATGTTTCCCAAAAGATACGCCTGTTTTTTGTCCTGTTTTAAAATTTTATAAATCAAGGTTGTTGTCGTGCTTTTGCCCTTGGTTCCGGTAATCCCGATTGTTTTTCCGGAAAATAAATCAAAAAATATTTTTGTTTGCGAACTAATTTCAATTCCCTTTTTCTCGGCTGTTTTTATTTCTTTAAAAAACAACGAAATCCCCGGCGACTTAAAAACAATCTCAAAATTTCCCAGCGATTTCAAATAATTTTTGCCCAAAAAAACCTCAAGATTTTTATCTTTGTTTATAATTTCTTGCGTTTTTTGCGGAAAATCTTTTAGCTTGTTTTTGTCAGCAACTCCGATTTTTTGAACAGGAAAATAGCGTCTCAAAAAATTCAGAGTATCAACACCCTCTAACCCAAAACCCAAAATCAGAATTTTTTTATTTTTTAGTTGAGAGATTTGCATAATATTTTAATAAATACGGCAATTTGTTTCTTTTTTCCTTAATAATACTCCCTGACAAGGCTGTTTTCAGTTCTTTTCTGGTCAAAACGCACTCAAATGGCTTTGGTTTTTTCTCGTCCAAAAAAGATTTCATTGTTGCCAGCAGTTTTTTGTCTTCAAAAAGATTTTTGTTGAAAATTTTCAAAATTTCCTGTTTTTCCAAAAATGGATATAAAGAAACAAAACTTGAAAAACATTTCGGACATTCTCCGCACCAGCCAGCTTTAGAACCGCTTTTACGCGCCGCGATTGTAAACGGTTTATTACAGCTTAAAAAAACTGGAAAGTATTTTTTAAATCCGCTGAAAATATAACTAATCTCCAATTCGCTGAGATGTCGCAAAAAACTGAAAATCTCAATGCCTTGCAAAATAAATTCTTTGTAATATTTTCTGAATTTTTCCTCAAAATCAGAGCTTTTTGAGTATTGGTGGTTAATTTTTTTGCCCAAATACCTGATATTTTCTTCGTCAGCGCTTTTTTCGTTGGAAAAAGCCACATATTTGAAATCAAACAAATAAGCCAGTAAAAGCGACAAAAAATGAAGATAAGCGGAAAACGGCGTATGGCCATTTAAAAATCCTTTTTTGTTTAAATCCAATAAATTTTGGTCAATTTCGCGCTCAACGATGAGCGGTTTTTTGATGCCGGCTGTTTTCATCACATTTAAAGACGCTTTTATTGGATTTAAACAAAAACAATTGACATCAAATTCTGATTTTAATAATTCCAAGCTGACAATTGAATCCTTGCCTCCAGCCATCGGAACTAAAACTTTTTTGTTTTTTGGCGTAAAATTTATTTTTTTAAATTTTTTATTGGAATCAATTTTGTATTTAACGAAATTTTTTAGCCGAAAATCAATTTTATTGGCATAAAAAAACTCGCCCATTCCTTTTGTCAAAAGGTTGCGCCAAAAATCAATCTGTTTTTTATTTAAAAAACCTGCTCGCACTAAAATTTCCGGCGAACAGCTTGCTTTCCAATAACTGTAAATTTCCACCATTCCCAAATTAAAAACCAGATTCTCAAATGTTTGGGTTTTTATTTTATTTTTTGCTGTTTCGCTAAGATTTTTTATTTTTATGCTTGGATTGAAAAAAATATCCGGCTCAACAGAAAATTTAAAAGAAACAATCAGGTCATTGCCCTTTAATTTATAGCCATATTTTTCATAAACAAATTTGGGAAATTTTTTTCTTAAATTTGCTAGTTTTTCCATAAGTTTCTCTAATTTTAGCATTTTCTTTGCCTAAAATAAAAAGAAGAGGGTAAAAAA
>JAUYFS010000023.1 GCA_030689665.1 bacterium | reverse complement strand
TTTGAACTTAAAAGCCGCGGTTCCGGAGCGCGGCGAATATTCTGAAATATATGCCATATCATATTCAATTTCCTTAAAAATTTTTTCAGTATTTTTAAATTGTTTCTCGGTTTCACCCGGAAAACCGACAATAATATCAGTTGAAATCGCAATATCCGGCATTTTGGCTCTTACTTTTTTAATAATTTTTTTGTAATCGCTGATTTTGTACGGCCTGTTCATTTTTTTTAAAATAGCATTATCGCCTGCCTGAATCGGCAAATTTAAATAGGGCTTGAATTTTCCGCATTCAGCCATTGCTTTTATCAATTCATCCCAAGAAAAATCCCCCGCACCAGTCCCGCCCCCAATTTTGGGGGCGGGGCGGCGCGGGACTGGTCCAGCACCGAGCTTTGCTCTGGTGCTGGGTTTGGGATGAGAAGAAGTAAATCTAATCCAAAAATCGCCCTTGATTCCATTAACCTGTCTCAACAAATCAGGAAATTTTATTGTTTTGCTTTTTCCTGAAAAATTGTAAGAATTCACATTTTGGCCTAAAAGCCAGATTTCTTTTGCTCCTTTTTCCAAAGATTTTTTTATTTCTTCAATAATCTCCTTGGGCGCCCTGGAAACTTCCCTGCCCCTGACATAAGGAACAACGCAATAAGAACAAAAATTGTCGCAACCAGTCATTATTGGAATATAAGCGATTGGCAAAGTTGAAAATTCTGGCTCAATTTTAAAATAAGATTGCCTGCTGTTGCCCAAGTTTTTAGCTTTTATAGTTTTTGGCAAATCTGACAAGTTTTTTATATTGAAAATTAAATCAACTTTGTCCTTTAAATTATTTTTATCTCTAGTCAAAAGGCAACCGCTTATAAATATTTTTTTATTTGGAAATAATTTTTTTATTTGATTTATTCTTCCATAGACCCTATCAACCGCTGACTGGCGGACAGAACAAGTGTTTATAATAATAAAATCAGCTTCTTTTATTGAAAAAACCTCGCAAAAACCAGTTTCGTTTAGAATGGATTTTATTCTTTCTGAATCTGATTTGTTCATTTGGCAGCCAAAAGTTATGATAAAAAATTTTTCCATACTTTTTTATTATACAACAAAAACCGCCCCGAAGAATTCAAGGCGGTTTTTGTCGCAATTTTTATTTTGAACTGCAAGTTCCGGAATAACTTACCGTTATTCCAGCTTGTTTCGCACGGCAGGAATTTGAATATGTTTTTCCGTCTTTTCCGCAAACTGGCTCCCAAAGCGTGGTGCAAACTGTCTCTTTTTCTGGCGTTGCTTTCGGCTTGCTTTTCAAACTCTCTGCTTGGTTTTTGATTTTTTCCATAAGCCGGTTTTTTAACAAAGGAACAACCTCTTCAATTTTTAATTGCTGAATCGTGTTTAACTGATTCTCTGAATCTCCGTTGGTTTTTTCCAAATAATCAATAAATTTTTGCTTTCCTTGCTCCGGAAGATTTTGAATGTTTGTTTTCAATCTTTCTTGAATTTGATTCCTTAGCCCTTCAATTAGTCCCTGCTGGCTCTCGGGCGCTTTTTGCTCTAATCTTTTCAGAACATCTAAAATTTTCAGGTCTTTGAATTGACTGCCGCCTATTTCCTGAATGCCTTTTTTCAATCTTTGTTTAAGTTTTTCCGGGTCTTTTTCCAACTTGTTCATAACCTCTCCGAATTTTTCCAAATGCCTTTCCCTTACTTGCTGAATTTTCTGAAAAACTTCTGCTGGAACTTGACTTTCAAGTTTTCCTAAAATTGTCTGGTGTAAAATCTGTTGTTTAGCCAATTTATCAAGAAAAGTATTTAATTTCTCTTTTTGGGCTTCATTTAAATTCTCGTCGCTTACTTTACTTGATATTTCTTTAATTTTTTCAACCTCGCTCTGATATGCCTCCAACGCCTTTTCTAACACTTGGGGGTTATTTTTAAGTTCAGACAATTTTTTAATTTCTGCTAATTTTTCATTTGCCCATTGCAGACGATTCTCCATTTTTTTTGTATCATTAAAGGTGGCAATGTCAGCGATTCTCCTGTAAAAATTCTTTAGAAAATAAATCGGGCTGTCGGGCAAAATTGTTGGCTCTGAAACCCCTAAATCTTCATTAACAGCGCTTTCGTCTTGTTGAACCATTTGTTCCACTGTTACTGCCGGCTCTCCGGAAATAGAGTTTTCTTCTTGAGCAAGGACAAAAGAACCAAAAAACGCAAAAGAAACAACCAAAATAATGGTAAAAATTGTTAATTGTTTTATGTTCATAATTTTTTTTTAATTTTAAGATAAGTGACCTTTATCCTCCCAAGTTTTTGGCTTTCCAAAAGTTGTGAGGATGTTAATTTTTATTTAATTTTAATGCTATTTTTGACTAATTCGCCTACCAAAGATTTGGGAGGATGTTATTTTATTTCTTCTTTTTTCTCTTTTATAAAATAACGAAGCTGTTCCACAAATTCAACAAATGCCTGAAATGGAGTATCTATTAAAACATTGAAAAAAACTGTTAAAAAGTTGTGTTTTTGGAGAAAATGAGAAAGCCATTTGCCAAATCTAAGAATTGGAAGCGAGAGAATATCTTTGATTGTTCCCAAAAATCCTTCTTTTTCTTCTTCAATTGTCAATTCTTTAGCCCTTTGTCTTAAACGAATTCCGACAAAAGAAATAAGCGAAATGAAAATTACAAAAACAATTGCGGAAAACAAAGAAAACTTAAGTTTTTCAAGCAATACCCAAAAAATCAAACCAAAAGAAATTAGAAAGGAAAAAGCGTAAAAACCAAAAATAATGGAATTTAATATTATACCAGCTTTAATCGGCTTTCTGATTAAATAAGATTCTGTTTTGCTGTTTTGATAAATTAATTTCATTACCTCCATCAACGACCTCTGAAGGTTTATTTTTTGCGGCGGCCTGATTGAAAGAATTAAAAAAGCCATTAATAGGGGCGGGAAAAAAACATTAATTCCCAGGGTTTGATAGTTAAATTCTCCCAAATACCTGTCTACCGGCACTTCAATTGCCAAAGCCAAAAGCATTTTACTTAAAAAAATTGACGCAGTCGCGTAAATTGCGGCTCTTTTTAAAGACGCTTTTAATCTGTTAAACCTGCTTTGATAGGCCTCTGTAACCAAACCCTCTATTTCCGAAGAATTATTCAGGTTGGCTTCAATTTTGTTGGGATTTTTTGATAAAACATCATGCACTAAAAGAAAAGCTGTATCATATTCTTCGCAAACATTGTAAATTTTTTCCTGTAAAGGATGCGCCAAAAATCTTTCAATTTTGTTTTTAATGTCCAAAATTCTGTTGCTGAAATCGTCAAACTGGTCTTCTGATAAAGAAGCCCATGAGTAAAATTTTTCCAAAAGATAATAAGAAATAACGACATCATCAAGGTTAAAAAGAGCTTTTTGGGTTGCGACAAAAACAAATATTTTTTTCTTTTCTTCAAATGACGGTTCAATCCTCTGCCATTCAGAGCTTATTTTAATTCTTTCACTCATTACCTCGGTCATATAATTGATAAGCGCTTTTTCTCTTCTGGGACAATCCAAACAATCCTCAACCTCCACTGCCATCAAAGAAATCATCCACTTGGAAAAAGCCGTCTCCTGATTTCCATTAGCCGAAGTTTTTACTTTTCCAATAATATAAATGTATTTTTTTAGAATTTTCGCGACTTCCTTGCTTTTTGCTTCCGGGATTTTCTTGTTCGGAAGGTGGCCGCCCCTGACAAGCTCTACAATCAAACCGCGCGCGGTTTCTTCATCTTCGCCGAACATCATTCTCCTGTTTAAAATTCTCTCAATTGCAGACCTTCTTAATAATTGCTCCTCTTTCCAATCAACCACTTCCCTGACTTTCTCGTAAAAAAGCGCCACCCTTGAGGCAACTTCATCAACCTCAATCACAGGCTCTTTCATTTCTTTATTTATTTCCCTGTTATACCATCTTTTATATTCCTCAACTAGATTTTTTGTTTCCGATGATAATTCCATAATTTTTATTTACCCTCCCAAGTTTTTCGCAGAAAAATTTTGGAGGGTTAATTTTTTATTTTCCTTTATTTTCCCTCTTTTCTTCCAAAATTTCAATGAGTTTGTCCAGAAAAACGCTTCCAATATTTCCTTTTCCTCTTTCTCTCAAAGAAACCTTATTCTCTTTAATTTCCCTGTCTCCAACCACAACAATATATGGAATTTTTTGAGTTTCTGCTTCTAAAATTTTCTTTGACAAGGTTTCATTTTCGCCTTTTAATTCCACTCTGAAATCTTTGTTTGATAATTTTTCCTTTATTTTTTCTGAATAATCAATATGTTTGTCGCTTATTGGCAAAATAATAACTTGAACTGGCGACAGCCAAAACGGCAAAGCGCCGGCATAATGTTCAAGTAAAATTCCAATAAACCTTTCAAACGAGCCAAAAATCGCGGCGTGAATCATTACCGGATTTTTCTTTTTGCCGCTCTTGTCAATATATTCAGCGTTAGATCTTTTGGCAAGTTGAAAATCCAACAGAATAGTTGCCAATTGCCAAGACCTTCCCAAGGCATCCTTGATGTTGATGTCAATTTTTGGACCATAAAAAGCTCCATCTTTTTCTTTTATTCCATAGACGATTTTTTCTTTTTTAAGGGCGCTTTTTAAGTTCGCTTCCGCCTTATTCCAGGTCGGAATTTCGCCGATAAAATCTTCCGGCCGCGTGGAAAGAAAAAATTCCGGCTTAATTCCAAACGCCTTGT
The DNA here is from genome assembly GCA_030689665.1 of bacterium. Taxonomy (GTDB): domain Bacteria; phylum Patescibacteriota; class Minisyncoccia; order Minisyncoccales; family JAUYFS01; genus JAUYFS01. Next base: position 4,462 of record JAUYFS010000023.1, on the reverse strand, counting down.
AGTATTCTTTAACCATTCCCAAAAGCAAAGAAATTTCTTTTTCTATCTGTTCCTCCGCGACAAAAATATGAGCATCATCTTGAGTAACGCTTCTTACCCTGAAAAGACCGAAAAGTTCCCCGGATTTTTCATTTCTCAATACTCTTCCGATTTCTGTGTATCTGATGGGCAATTCCTTGTAAGACCTTATTTTTGTCTGATAAATTTTAATGTTAAAAGGACAATCCATTGGTTTTAAACAATAAGTTTCCTTTTCCACATCAAAATAAAACATACTGTCTTTATAATGGTCCCAGTGTCCGGATTTTTCCCACAATATTTTTTTGGCCAGTTGCGGAGTTTGTATTTCCTGCGATTCGTATTTTTTCCTTAAGCTTTTGCCGAATTTTTCCAGCTCGTTCCAGATTATCATTCCTTTTGGATGCCAAAAAACTGAGCCCGGAGCTTCAGAATGAAAACTAAACAAATCCAATTTTTCTCCAAGCGCCCTGTGGTCTCTTTTTTCCGCCTCTATCTGTCTTTTTAAGTAATCTCCCAAATCTTTTTTGTTCTCAAAAGCAACCCCGTAAATTCTTGAAAGCATTTTATTTTTCTCATCGCCCCTCCAGTAGGCGCCGGCAATCTTTGTTAGTTTAAAACCGTCAATCGGGGTTTCTTTGGCTTGCCCTGAATATAATTGAAGGGCTTGCCCTGAATATAATTGAAGGGTTGTTTTAATATGCGGTCCCTTGCATAAATCAACAAAATCGCCGCTTTTGTAAATTGTTGCTTTTTTTTCTTTCAATTCTTTAATCAGCTCTTTTTTATAGGGTTGGTTTTTGAATAATTTCTCCGCTTCTTCTTTTGAAACTAAAGATTTTTTAAAAACAATGTCTTGCTCAATTATTTCTCTCATTTTGGCTTCAATTTTCGGCAAATCATCCTGAACGAAGGTTCCTATCCCTCCTTCGCCAGAGGCTTTGGCGGGCAAAGCAAAATCATAATAAAACCCGTTTTCAATCGCGGGTCCCATTCCAAGTTTAGCCTTTGGATGCAACTCTTGCACTGCCATTGCCAAAATATGAGCCAAAGAATGCCTAACTTTTTCCAAATTCTTAATATCCATAAATTTTTGAATGTTCTATTATTGTAATTTTTTTTCTTAAAATCGTAAAGAGCCAAAGCCTCAAATAATTTTCAATTTTCAATTTCTAATTTCTATTAAATTTCTAATGAACTAATTTTCAAACTTTTAAATTTTTGTTTTGCACTTTTCGCTTTACGCTTTGCGCTTTACACTCCTCTGTCTATTATTTCCTGAATTTCCTCGCAAACAACCTTTTTTTCATGGTCGCGTCCGCTAACCTTGCCTCTTAAAATGACGATTTTGTTTTCCACAAAAACCAGCGGATTTCTTTCAACAATTGAAGGAAAAGCGATAATCTCAATTTTGTCCGTGAAATCCTCAACTTGAACAAAAAGCATTGTTTTCCCGTTCTTGGTAAGAATTTTTTTAATTCCGGAAATAATGCCAGCCAATTTGACAGGCGCGTTTGAAGGGCTGTTTTTCTTAATTTCAGAAATCAAAGTTGCGTTTTTTTGGATAATCGCTTTGTAATCGTCCAACGGATGGCCGCTAAGATAAAGTCCGAGAAGCTCTTTTTCCCAGTCCAGTTTTTTTCTTTTGGCAATTTGTTTGGCTTTATCCAGTTTTAAAGAATTAAAATCAGAAGCTTGCCCATTGTTTGAACCGGCAAAAAGATTTTTTTGTCCCGTTGATTTTGTTTTTTGCGATTGTCTTCCAAAATCAAGAATTTTTTCCAAGTTTTCCAAAAAAATTCCCCTGTCGCCGAATTTGTCCAAAGCGCCTGATTTTATCAAACTTTCCAATGGTTTTTTATTCAAGGCCTTGGGGTCAACCCTGCGAACCAAATCTTCAACTGACCCAAACGGCCCGTTATTTTTTCTTTCTTCAAGAATCAAATTAACAATATTTTCGCCGACATTTTTTATGGCAAACAATCCGAAACGCAATCTGTTTTCTTCGGGCACAACCGAGAAAAAACGGAAACTTTCGTTTATGTCTGGCGGTAAAACATTAATTCCCATTTTTTGGCATTCTTTTATCAAAACAGAAATTCTTTCAAGGTCGCCTGCCTCTGTCGTAAGCAAAGAAGCCATAAATTCCAAAGGATAATGCGCTTTAAGATAAGCCGTCTGAAACGCAATCATGGCATAAGAAGCGGCATGACTCCTGTTAAATCCATATTTTGCGAAAGGAAGAATCCATTGCCAAAGCTGTTCCGCGACATCTTTTGAAATATTATTATTTATGCATCCCTGAATAAATTTGTCCTGCTGTTCCCAAAGCAATTCTTTTATTTTTTTGCCAACAGCTTTTCGCAAAACATCTGCTCCACCCAAGGTAAAACCAGCCAAATCCTGAGCAATTCTCAAAAGCTGTTCCTGATAAATGCAAATTCCGTATGTTTCTTTTAAAATCGGTTCCAGTTTTGGATGAAGATATTCAATTTGTTTTTTGTTGTTTTTTCTGGCGATGTATTCGGGAATTAATTCCATTGGTCCTGGACGATACAAGGCAATCATAGCAATAATATCTTCAAAAATACTTGGCTTTAATTCCCTAAGATTCCTTTTCATTCCTCCACTTTCCAATTGGAACACTCCGGTTGTTTCTGCTGTTTGAAAAATTTTAAAAGTTTTCGGGTCGTCCAATGGAATATTGTTAATATCAATATTTTCCCCTCTTATTTTGTAAATTCTAGCCAAAGCATCTTCAATAATCGTGAGGTTTTTAAGCCCTAAAAAATCCATTTTCAAAAGACCTAAACTTTCAATTGAGTTCATTTCGTACTGGGTAATTATGGAGTTGTCAATTTGGCTTGCATTTTGGAGAGCGGTCAAGTTGGTCAGCGGCTCGCGGGAAATCACCACGCCGCAGGCGTGGGTAGAAGCGTGGCGCGCGACTCCTTCCAGTTTTTTCGCGAAATCAACCAGTATTTGGGCTTCGGAATCTGTTTCATAAATTTGCTTGAATTCCGCCACTTTTTGCAAACTTTCGCTCAAACTCATATTCATCGGAATAAGTTTCGCTATTCTATCGCAATAACTGTACGGGTATTTCAACGCCCTGCCGACATCCCTGATAACAGCCCGCGCGGCCATTGTGCCAAAAGTGATAATTTGAGCAACATTTTCATTGCCGTATTTTCCCTTCACATATTCAATAACCTCATCCCTTCTTCTGTCCGTGAAATCCAAATCAATATCAGGCAAAGAAATTCTTTCCGGGTTTAAAAACCTTTCAAAAAGCAATTTGAACTTCAAGGGGTCAACATTTGTTATGCCCAAACAATAAGAAACCAGCGAACCGGCCGCAGAACCCCTTCCTGGCCCGACAATAATCCTGTGTTCCTTTGCCCAATTGACAAAATCCTGAACAATTAAAAAGTAAGAAGCAAATCCAGTTTTCTCAATCACCCCAAGTTCATATTCCAACCTGTTTTTTATTTCATCCGTGATTTCGCTGAATTTTTTCTTTACTCTCTCAAAAACCAATTCTCTTAAAAACTCTTCCGGAGTTTTTCCGTTTGGAACCGGAAAATAAGGCAACTTCGCTTCGCCGAATTTAAATTCAAAAGCGCATTTTTCAACGATTTTTTGAGTATTGCTTATCGCTTCCGGAACATCTTTGAAAAAATCAGCCATTTCTTGCGGAGAAATCATTGAATAATCGTCGTTTTTCAAAGACAATCTTTCCGGGTCGTCTCGGTCAGCTCCGGTGTTTATCAGCATCAAAATATCCTGCGCTTCCGCGTCTTCTTTTTTCAAATAATGGATGTCGTTCGTGGCAACCAAAGGAATGTTAAATTGGCGGGAAAGTTTAATAAGATTATCATTGACTTTTTGCTGTTCCGGATTGCCCGGGTGATGCTGAATTTCCAAATAAAAATCATCGCCAAAAATTTCCTTGTATTTAACTATTATTTTTTTGGCTTCGTCTAATTTGTTTGCGAGAATCATTTTTGGAATTCTTCCGTTTAGGCAAGCGCTCATCGCTATCAAGCCCTCGCTATGCTTTGCCAAAAGTTCTTCATCTATTCTCGGCTTGTAATAAAAACCTTCCAAATGCGCCTTGGTAATAAGTTGAACCAGATTTTTGTAGCCAACTTCGTTTTTCACGAGCAAAACCAAATGAAATCTTTTGTCGTCTATATTGGGCCTGCGGTCAGTCATTTTTTCCAAAGCAAGATAGACCTCGCAGCCAATAATCGGTTTAATGTTTTGTTTCTTGGCTTTTTGGAAAAACTCAACAGCGCCGTAAATAACGCCATGGTCAGTAAGCGCCAAACTATCCATGCCAAGCTCTTTGGCATAACTCAAAAGCTCGTCTATTTTCGCCAAACCATCAAGCAACGAATAATGGCTGTGCGTGTGCAAATGGGTAAATTTCGTTTCCATA
>JAUYFS010000002.1 GCA_030689665.1 bacterium | reverse complement strand
AGGTCTGTTGAAGAAAAAATGTCAAAGCCAATTTTTAAAAGCTGTTTTAGAATTATGTATGTTGCCAAAAAGGATGTTTTTTTCAAGCCGCAAATCAGGATACCTTTTTCTTTTGCCAGCCAATTTGCCATTTCAAATATGAACGGTTTTTTGCCCTTTAAGCCGACTTTTACCAAAATTGTTTATTTTATGAAACCAAGAAGAGTATTTGCCAGAAAAAGAGCTTTACTTAGAAGATATAGAAAAAGGCAGTGGCCGCTTAGTCCTTATCCCGGAGGAACTTTATTTTTTAACAGCGAAGAAATCGCTTCTATTTTTCATTTTCCGAGCAAAAGCGTTTCTCCGGGCCCGTATATTCCCAGAGTCCAGGCAAAGAAAGTGGAAGTGCCCCCGGAGGTTCCGTTCGGATAATTTATTCTATTTTTTATGGAAGAAATCACTTTTTTTGGAAAAACAAATTTCAGGGATGTTCAGAAAAAAATCGGAATTAAATTGGATGACCGCCGAAGGCATTTTTATGTTATGGGTAAAACCGGAGTCGGGAAAACTACGCTGATAAAAAATCTGGCTATCCAAGATATTCGCAACGGACATGGTTTGGCTTTTTTAGACCCGCACGGGGAAGCGTGCGAAGAACTTTTGGACTATATTCCGGCTAAAAGAATAAACGATGTTATTTACATAAATCCGGCTGACATAGAATACCCGATTGCTTTTAATATTATGGAAGATGTCGCTGTTGAAGACCGGCATTTGGTTGCCAGCGGACTGATGAGTGTTTTTAAAAAAATCTGGCCCGATGTCTGGTCAGCCAGAATGGAATATATTTTAAACAATGCGATTTTGGCGCTTTTGGAATACAAGGGTTCAACGCTTTTGGGAATTCACAGAATGCTTTCAGACCCGGATTTCAGAAAAGATGTTACCGAAAAACTAAAAGACCCGATTATCAGGGCGTTTTGGGAAAAAGAATTTGCCAGATACACGCAGAGATATGAAATGGAAGCAACCGCGGCCATACAAAACAAAATTGGCCAGTTTATAGCTTCTCCGTTAATCAGAAACATTGTCGGTCAAGTAAAGACCTCTTTTGACATGAGAGATGTTATGGACAACGGAAAAATTTTGATAATCAATTTGTCAAAAGGAAAAATCGGAGAAGACGCGTCCCGTTTGCTGGGAGCTCTTTTAATCACCAAACTTCAATTTTCCGCGATGTCCAGAGTTAATGTCAAAGAAGAAGAAAGAAAAGATTTCTTTTTATATGTTGATGAATTTCAGAATTTTGCCACGGAATCTTTTGTCAATATTTTATCAGAAGCCAGAAAATACCGGCTGAATTTAATTTTAGCCCACCAATATATTACCCAGATGGAATTGTCAGTGAAAGACGCTGTTTTTGGCAATGTTGGCAGTCTTGTTATTTTTAGGGTTGGCGCCGAAGACGCGGAATTTTTAGAAAAAGAATTCAGCCCGGAATTTACCGTTCTTGATATGGTTAATTTGTCAAAATACCAGATGTGCGCGAAAGTAATGGTTAATGGAATCACAACCAGGCCCTTTTCAATCACTTCTTTGCCGCTTTTTGAAGCTCCGGAAGCTTCACACAGAGAAAAAATAATAAAATCATGCAGAGAAAGATATGCCACCAACAGATTAAAGGTGGAAGAAAAAATAATAAGATGGGCTTCTGATATTGTTACCAGAGGGGAAGCGCCGCTTGCTTTTAATCTTTACGATACGACCTGCGTTCTTTGCGGCAAAAAAATAAAAGTGCCGTTTCTTCCCAAACCCGGGTTGCCCGTTTATTGCAAATCTTGCATGAAAAGACAGCAGAGCGAAGAAATCAAAGAAGCGCCGAAAGAAAGATTTAAGGGGGTTGAAAGAATTGAAGACAAAGAAAAGGAATCAAGAATTGAAAAATTAAAAGAAACCTTAAAAGATTTTTTAGACAGGCCGATTATTTAATTTAAAAAATTTTATGAAATTTTTAAAAGATTTTGATTTGAACAAAAAAAGAGTTTTACTCAGGGGAGATTTGAATGTTCCGATAGACGAAGAAACAGGAGAAATTTTGGACGATTTTAGAATTAGGGCAATTGTTCCGACCCTTGATTTTTTGGTGAAAAATAAGGCAAAAATTGTTTTAATGAGCCACTTGGGAAGGCCTGACGGCAATGTTGTTGAAAATTTGAAAATGGACAAAATTGGAAAAGTTTTTTCTGAAAAATTGGGTTTTAAAATATGCAAGGTTGACAGTTATTACAGCGAAAAAATTGAAGAAATGTCCAACAAACTTAATCCCGGAGAAATTTTGCTCTTGGAAAATTTGAGATTTTGGACTGAAGAAGAAAAAAACGAACTGATTTTCTCGCAAAACCTCTCAAAATTGGGAGATATTTACATAAACGACGCTTTTAGCGCTTCTCACAGGGAGCATTCTTCTATTGTTGGCATTGCTAAATTTTTTATGGAAAAAGGAATCGGCTTGCTTTTTGAGAAGGAGCTTAAGTCAATCAATGATTTTATGAAAAGCGAAGAAAAGCCGGCGATTTTTATTATTGGCGGAATAAAAGAAGAAAAAGTGATTTTTTTGGAAAAAGTTTTGGAAATGGCTGACTTTATTTTGACAAGTGGAATTGTTGCCAGAAATTTGCCTTCAGCTTTGATTGGCAACGCAAAAATTATAACCCCAGTTGATGTGGTTGTTTCTTCTGACAAAGGCGGCATTAGCGTGGAAAAATTCAGCGAGATTGATAAAAAGACGGAAATTCCGGACATAGGCCCGGAAACCCAGAAATTATTCAGCGATTATATTTCCACAGCCAAAAAAATATTTTGGACAGGTTCTTTGGGAAAAACAGAAAATGATGAATTCTCCAACGGCACAGGAGCAATCGCCGAAAGTGTTTTAAAAAACAAAACGGCAAATTCAATTATAGGCGGAGGAAGCTTGCTTTTTACCCTGCGACAATTAAGATTAAGAGACAAGGGTTTTAGCCATCTTTCTACTGGCGGCGGCGCGCTTTTGGATTATATTGTTGACGGAAAATTGACTGGGTTAAACGCTTTGGAAGATTAAATTTTGAATATGGATTCTTTAAACTTTGACAAATTTTACGAAATAAAAGGAGTTCCCGAGTTTTTAAAACTAATTAAAGAAGCGATTGATAAAAAAGAAAAAATTATTCTTTACGGCGACGCTGATTTGGACGGTTCAGCCTCAGTAGTCATTTTGGAAGAAGTTTTGAATTTCTTGGGAGCAAAGATTGCCAAAATTTTTTTTCCTGACAGAGAAAAAGAGGGTTATGGAATCAATGAAAAATCACTATTGTATTTATCAAAATACGCTCCGGGAATTTTAATTTCTCTTGATTGCGGCATAACCAATTTCAAAGAAACCTCTTTGGCCAAAAAAATGGGATTCAGGGTTTGGATTATTGACCACCACGAAGTAATGTCCCAAAAACCCCAAGCAGATGTGGTTATTGACACCAAAGACGCCGAGAACCCGCAAGATTTTTTTAATTTGGCAAACGCCGGATTGATTTTTTATTTAACAAGAATACTCTTGAAAGAATTGAAGACAAAAGAAAAAGATTTTGAAACTTTATTCAATAGCCACATTGTTTTAACAATGATTGCCACGATTGCCGACATGATGAAGGTTGATTCAATAAACCAGTTTTTAATTGATAAGGGGCTTGAATTATTCCCGGAAGACCAAAGAAAGGGCTTAAGAATTATTAGCCAAAAAACGGAAACAAATGAAAGATTCATCAGGCCCAAAATCCAGAAAATCATTTCAATTTTAAATATCACAAAATGTAAATATCATCTTACCGGAACTTACAGAATTTTAAACGCCAAAAATTCCGGCAAAGCCCGTGAATTGGCAGATGAATTGATTAGCGACCAAAAAAAAAGAAAAGAGGAGTTGAATAATTTTGTGGAAGAAATTATAAAAGAAAGAAGGAGAGAAAATGAAATAAATTCTGAAATTGTTTTTGCTATCAGCAAAAAATGCCCGGTTTCTTTTACCGGCTCAATCGCTTCAAAAATTTGCGGATATTATAAAAAACCGACATTTATTGTTTCTTTAAATAACGACCTTGCCAAGGGAGCGGTTAGAGTTCCTCATAATCTTGACAGCATTGAGGCGTTAAAATCAGTTGAGGAATTTTTGGAAAATTTCGGCGGTCACAAGGCAGCTGCGGGATTTTCTTCAAAAAAAGAAAATCTGGAAAAAATAAGAGAAGAATTGGAAAATTATTTTATTACCTTAAAAAAATGACAAAAAAAGAAAAAATAGAAATTTTTATAGACGGAGGGGCCAGAGGAAATCCCGGTCCAGCAGCTCTTGGGGTTGTTATTAAAAACCAAAAAGGGAATGCGATAAAAAAATACAGCCAATTTCTGGGGACAGAAACCAATAATATAGCAGAATATAGCGCCCTTGTTTTTGCCCTTAAAAAAATAAAATTGATTTTTGGAAAAGCAAAAATAAAAGAGCTGGAAATAGAAGTTTTTTCCGATTCCCAGCTTTTGGTGGAGCAATTAAACGGGAGATATAAAATTTTAGACCCGGAAATCCAGAGATTATTTTTAGAGGCCTGGAATTTAAAAGTTGAACTTCCTGTTTTCAAAATAAAACACATTTCAAGGGAAGAAAATAAAGAGGCGGATTATCTAGTAAATCAGGAATTAGACAGCCAACAAAAAAATAAATTCACCCTCCCAAGTTTTTGACTTATACAAGTCAAAATTGCGGGGCGATGCCAAAATTAAAAAAAATTAAATTCACCCTTTCTTTTTTGGAAAAAACAAAAATTTGGGAGGGTAAAAAACTATGATTTACATAATAGGCCACAAAAACCCGGATACTGATTCAATCTGTTCTGCAATAGCCCTTACTTATTTTTTAAAGGAAAAAAGTGGTTGGGAAGTTAAACCAGCTCGCGCCGGCGATATTAATCCGGAAACAAAATTTGTTCTGGAAAAATTCGGTTTTCCGGAACCGGAATTATTGGAAAACGCTGACGGAAAACAACTGGTTTTGGTTGACCATAATGAAAAAGAACAAATAATTGACGGCAGCCCGAAAATAATTGAAGTTATAGACCATCACAAAATCAATTTTTCCTATCCAGAGCCGATAAATTTCATTTCAGAAGCGGTTGGTTCCACGGCAACAATAATTGCGGAAAAATTTTTCAGCGAAAATATGGAAATTCCCGACAACATTGCCGGTATTTTGCTTTGTTCAATTCTTTCAGACACTGTTATTTTTAAATCTCCGACAACAACTGAAAAAGACAAAAAAACAGCAGAGAAATTAAACAAAAAATTGAATTTTGACTTGGAAAAATTTGGCAAAGAAATTAAACAAGCGGGAATGGATTTGGACAAACCGGCAAAAGAATTGATTTTAAGGGATTTTAAGGAATTTATTTTTGGCGCCAAAAAATTTGGCATAGGCCAAATTGAAATTGTTGGGATAGAGGCATTTTTAAAAGAAAGGAAATTGGAAATAAACACGGCAATGGAACAAGTGAAACAAGAAAAAGGTTATGATTGTTTGATTTTCGCGGCAACTGATATTTTGAAAGAGGGAAGCGAATTTTTTATTGAAGGCCAAGAGGAAAAAATTGAGAAAATTTTCAATATAAAATTAAAAGAAAAATCAGCTTGGATTGACGGAATGATGTCGCGCAAAAAACAAATTATTCCGCCCCTGGACGAGTATTTTAAATCTTGACAATATTATTCAGTAATTGTATTATTGATAATACAACCCTCCCAAATTTTTCTCTGAAAAATCTAGGAGGGCAAACCGGGTGGGTAGGCAATCGCTCTTGATTTATCAGGAGAGGAAAGTCCGGACACCTAGCTTTAATGAAAATTGGGGCAATGGTAGCGGGTAATTCCCGTCCATCGCAAGATGAGAGGTGCGAACAGAGACGTCTTGAATTGAAAAATTCAGGACACCCTTTGGGGTGAGTTCCGATGGAAACATCGGAATTGAAACGGCTAAATCCTTACTTGGGTGCAAGGCCAAACTTCTTCGGAAGAAAAAAGTAGGCCGCTTGATTCCGACAGCAATGTCGGAACCAGAAAAATGATTGCCAGTCCGATTTATCGACGACAGAATCCGGCTTATAACCCACCCGGTTCACCCTCCCAACTTTTTGGTTTGGCAGCAAACCAAAAAGTTGGGAGGGTTTTATTTTTTAAAAATACAATGTTAAATTTGCCGAGAAACGATTTTTGATGATAAAATACTTAGAATTCAACGATTTTAAATGAAAATCATAAAGCAAGGTTCCATTATTTTAATAATAACGAGCGCCATAAGCGTTTTATTGGGATTGTTAAGGGACAGATTATTGGCCGGACGGTTCGGGGCAAGCGGCGAGCTGGATATTTATTACGCGGCTTTCAGAATTCCTGATTTTATTTACGCCATAATTATTGGCGGAGGAATTTTAGTCGCTTTTTTGCCGGTTTTTGCGCAAGAATTCAAAGAAAATGAACAAAGCGCGTGGCGATTGGCCAACAATGTTCTGAACATTTTTTTTATATTTTTGGTTCTTGGTTCAATTTTTTTGTTTTTGTTGTCCCCAATTTTAATACAATTTGTCGCTCCGGGATTTTCAATTGAGCAAAAATCCATGGCTATTTTTTTGACGAGAATTTTGTTTTTAAGCCCGATAATTTTCGGAGTTGCAAATCTTTTTTCCTCAATTTTAAATCACTTCCACAGATTTTTAGTTTATGGGTTGGGACCTGTTTTTTATAATTTGGGAATAATTTTTGGGATTTTATATTTGGCTCCTAAATATGGCATTTTTGGAGTTACTCTGGGCGTGGTTTTTGGCGCCTTTTTATTTTTGATAACGAAAATTCCTTCAATTTATCAATGCGGTTTCAGATACAGCTTTTTAGTTGATTTTAAGGACAAACAAATGAAAAAGATTTTTAAACTGATGATTCCCAGAGTTTTAAGTTCCAGCGCCGCCCAGCTGAATTGGATTGTTATGACCGCCTTGGCTTCTTTTTTGGGCGCCGGCGCAATTTCCGTTTTTAGTTTTTCCAATAACTTGCAATTGATGCCCCAACAAATTGTCGCTTTTTCAATATCAACAGCAGTATTTCCGCTTTTGGCTAAAAATTCCAATATTGAGAATATCAAAGAATTTTTAAAAAGCTTTTGGTATTCATTTGAAAAAATTATTTTATTGACCGCGCCGCTGGCCTTGATTCTTTTTATTTTCAGCACTCCGATAATAAAAATTATTTTGATGACCGGAAAATTTTCTTTGGTTTCAGTGGAACTTACCGCCATGCTTTTGAAAATTTTCAGTGTAAGCATTGTTTTTAATTCTTTGTACTCTTTGGTGGTGCGCGCGTTTTTTGCCCTTCATGACACGAAAATTCCGACCATTGCCACTTTCTTGGGCGTTGCGATAAATGTTTTATTGTCTGTTTTCTTTTTGTTTTATTTTTTTATCGGCGCTGAAAGAATTTACGGATTGGCGTTGGCATTTACCATTTCTTCCATATTTGAATTTTGCCTTTTGTTTTTGCTGCTCAATAAAAAAATAAAAAACTTTTAAAAATTTATGGCTGAGATTAGAAATTTTGTGATTATAAGCCACATTGACCACGGCAAATCAACCCTAGCCGACCGTTTTTTGGAATTGACCAACGCAGTTCCAAAAGAAAAAATGCACCCCCAATATTTGGATATGATGGATTTGGAACAGGAAAAGGGAATCACCATAAAAATGCAGCCCTGCCGTTTGAAATTAAAAAAAGACGATAAGGATTTTATTCTTAATTTGGTTGACACTCCGGGACATATTGATTTTTCTTACGAGGTTTCGAGGGCTTTGGCGGCAGTGGAAGGCGCTGTTTTACTGGTAGATGCCACGCAAGGAATTCAGGCGCAGACGATTTATAATTTGGAATTGGCGCAAAAACAAGGACTGGTTGTAATTCCGGCTGTTAATAAAATTGATTCGCCGCAAGCCCAGACGAAAGAAACCAAAGAACAAATCGCCAAAGTTTTAAACATTTTTCCTGATGAAGTTTTGGAAATTTCCGCGAAAAACGGAACCAATATTGATAAATTAATTGATTTGATTATTGAGAAAATTCCCGCGCCTCGCGTTGAACAAAATAAACCGCTAAAATGCCTGGTTTTTGATTCAAAATTTGATTCTTTTAAAGGCATTATCGCTTATGTAAGGGTTTTTGAAGGAAAAATAGAAACAGGCGAAGAAATTTATTGCTTTGTCAGTCAAACAAGGGGAAAAAATAAAGAGGTTGGTTATTTTGAGCCGGAACTTAAAAAATATCCGGAAATAGTTTCCGGCGACATTGGTTATATTGCCACAGGAATCAAGGAAACCGAAAAAGTAAGGGTTGGCGAAACAATAACCAGTTTGAAAGATTTCAAATTGCAGGGAAATAAAATTCAGCCCCTGGAGGGCTATAAAGAAATAAGCCCCTTTGTTTTTTTAAGCATTTATCCGGACGACAGCAATGATTTTGATTTATTGAAAAGTTCTTTGGAACAATTGAAATTAAATGACGCTTCCTTGTTTTTCCAGTTGGAGAAAAAACCGATTTTGGGAAGAGGTTTTTTGTGCGGTTTTTTGGGATTATTGCACGCTGAAATCATTACCGAACGGCTGAGGCGCGAGTTTGGGCTTGAATTGGTGGTTTCGGCGCCGAGCGTTGTCTATAAAGCGGAATTGAAAAACGGAAAAGAAAAAATCATTTATTCCTCAGTTGATTGGCCAGACCCGGCAACAGTAAATAAAACTTTTGAGCCGAATGTTTTTTTGGAAGTTATCACGACAGCCCAGTATCTCAACAGAATTTCCGAGCTTATAAAACAAAAGGGAGCCGGGGCCATAGAAACTAAATTTTTAGACCAAACCAGATTGATTTTAAAAACAGAAATTCCTTTGCGGGAAATAATCACTGATTTTTATGAAAAATTAAAAAGTTTGAGCCAGGGTTTTGCTTCAATGGGCTATCAGCTTTCGGGTTATAAGGAAAGCGATTTGGTTAAAGTTGATATTTTGATAAACGGAAAAGAAGAGCCGTCATTGGCCATGATTTTACCAACCAACAAAGCGGAAAAAGAGGGCAGAAGGTTTTTGCTTAAATTAAAAAATGTAATTCCGGCTCAGATTTTCAGCGTTGCTTTACAGGCGAAAATCAGCGGAAAAATTATCGCCAGAGAAAACATTAGTACATTTGGAAGAGACGTGACAGCTCCTTTGTACGGCGGCGATTATACCAGAAAAAGAAAACTGCTTGAAAAACAAAAAAAGAACAAGGCAAAAATAAAAGAGAAAGGCCAGATAAAAATTCCAGCCAGAGCGTTTTTAGAAGCGATAAGGAATGAATAATGCCTTGAAAAAAGAGCGATTTTGTGGCAGAATGTTAAAAAATAGGCGCAAAATAAGAAATAACCATACTGATTATTACGAGCGAGATTAAAACAATCCAGACAATTGAAAATATTTTTTTGTATTTTTTAGAAATCATAGTTTAACTTTTAATATTTATGATAGCAAAAAAAAGCGTTCCTCAAAAGGGCAGAAAAATAATAAAAGAAGCAAAAAAATACATTGGGATAGCGATTTCTATTTTAGCGGTTTTGGGAGTTATTTTTCTTGTTGTTAAAAATTTTGAAATGATAAACAGGCGAGCCCAACTTGAGAACAAGGTTTTGAAATTAACGAATGAAATCAGAAAACTTGAGGATCAAAAAGCGTCTCTTCAATCGCAATTCAATGAAACTCAAAAAGAAGTTTTTATTGAGGAGCAAGCGAGAGAAAAATTGAACTTGCAAAAACAAGGGGAGAATGCGGTTGTTATTGAGGGCGTGGAAGTTGAGGAAGTAGACGGTTCTAAATCCTTGACGCCGGCCGGCGGAATTATTGAAAAAATAAAGGGTATTTTTAAGTAAGGCGGGATTAGTTGAGTGGCAGCGACTGTTCCCGATTTTGTTCCCGATTTGTCGGGATTACAAAATAGAGGATCCCGTTCAATTTTGCGAGTATAGTCTAGTGGCATGATGTAAGCTTCCCAAGCTTGAGGCGCGGGTTCAATTCCCGCTACTCGCACCAGAACTGAGCAAAATTGTTACGGGACCAAGCACAATCCGATTCCCATATCCCGCACCGCCAAGGTAGCTTCCGCCTTAAAAGGGCGAGGCTCGCCCCGTAAAACGGGGCGGCAGCTTCTCCCGCCAAGTTTTGCCAGCGTAGCTCAGCCGGTAGAGCAACGGTATCGTAAACCGTAGGTCGTCGGTTCGACCCCGACCGCTGGCTCTGGCAAAACTTGGCGGGAGAAGCAGATCACTCCGATAGCGCTTGCGCTTATCGGAGTGGTTGGGGGTTCAATTCCTCTCCTCGGCTCAAAAAGAAATGCAGGACATGAAACAAGGCATGAAACATGAAGCACAGAAGCCAAATTTAAAACTATGGAAAAAGATTTATCGCAAAAAATCATAGATTTGAAAAACCATTTGGGACAATTAAACCAGTGTCTTTGACATTGAAAGAATTGAAAAAAACGACTTTCAAAGCAAAATTCTTGTTGATTATCTAAATAATTGGCAAAAAGAAAGCGAATTAATTGAAGAAATTTTCGAATTAGCGGATAAGGACGAGGGAATAAAATTAGAAATTGGCGAAAAAATTGAAAAATTAAACAAGGAAATTAAAGAGCAGGAAATTTATTTTTATTTGCGCAAAAAATTTGACAGAGAAAATGCTTTTTTGACAATTAAATCAGGAACCGGCGGCCAAGACGCGGAAGATTGGGTTTCAATTTTAACGCGGATGTTCAGCAGATTTTTTGAAAAAAAAGGATTTAAATACAGGGTTTTAGACGAAACTTTTACCGAAGCGCGAGTTGAGGACAGGGTTGGAAGAAAAAATATAATTTTTGAAGTAAGGGGGAATTTTGCCTACGGTATTTTAAAAGGCGAGGCAGGGGTTCATAGATTAGTAAGGATTTCGCCGTTTTCAGCCAAAAAATTAAGGCACACCTCTTTTGCGTCAGTGGAGGTAATTCCGGACTTAGGAGATGTGAAAAATGTGGAAATAAAGCCCGATGATTTAAGAATTGACACCTTCAGAGCATCAGGGCCTGGCGGTCAATACGTGAATAAAAGGGAAAGCGCAATCAGAATAGTTCATTTGCTGACAGGAATCGTGGTCAGTTGTCAAAATGAGAGAAGCCAGGGAGCGAACAAAGAAAGAGCGCTGAAAATTTTGAAAGCAAAATTGCTGCAAACTGAAGAAGAAAAAAAAGAAAAAGAACTGTTAAAAATGAAGGGCAAGAGCGCGGCAACTTGGGGCCAGCAGATAAGGTCATATGTTTTTCATCCTTACCAACTGGTAAAAGATCACAGAACAAAGGTTGAGAACAGGCAATTAGATTTGGTTTTGGACGGCGACTTGGACAAATTCATTGCAACTGAGATAAAATTATAATATGGCTTTGATAAAGTTTAAAAAAATCAGCAAAAATTATCCCAAAAAGGGTTTTGCCCTTGAGGAAGTTGATTTTGAAATTACGCAGGGAGAATTTGTTTCTTTGATAGGCCGTTCGGGCTCTGGAAAAACAACGATTTTTCGTTTATTATTAGGTGAAGAAAAGCCGACTCACGGCAAAATTTATTTTAAAGACATAGAGGTTTCAAAGCTTGATTTTGAGGATTTGCCGTTTTTAAGACGCGAGGTTGGAATGGTTTTTCAGGATTACAAACTTTTAAAATCAATGACTGTTTATGAAAACATCGCTTACGCGCTGGAAGTTATCGGAACCCCTGAAGACCGAATAAAAAAAGAAGTGCCGCAAGTTTTGGAAGTTGTCGGATTAAGAGAAAGGGGCGATAGTTTCCCGGACGAACTTTCCGCTGGAGAAAAACAGCGAATCGCCATAGCAAGGGCTTTAGTTCACAGGCCGGAGCTTATTTTGGCAGACGAGCCGACAGGAAATTTGGACCCTTATCACGCCAGAGACATCATAAAACTTTTGCTGAAAATAAACGAACTGGGAACGACAATTTTATTGGCAACCCACGACAAAGATTTAATTAATATCCTCGGCAAGCGGGTGATAACCCTGGAAAAAGGAAAAATTATCCGCGACGAGGAAAAAGGGAGATTTATGTTATGAACAAATTTATTCTTTTTGAAAGAGCCTTAAAATCAGGACTGACATTTTTTAAAAGAAACACAATTGGCATCACGGCAACGATTATTGTTTTGTGTTTGAGTTTAAGCTTGATTACCGGGAGTTTTTTGTTTAAGGGGCTGGTTGATTTTTTTGTGGACAGAATAAACGAAAAAATTGACATCTCGGTTTATTTTAATTTGGATGCGGAAGACAATGCCATTTCAGCGCTAAAAGATGACTTGAAAAAAATGCCGGAAGTAAAAGCGATTGAATATATTTCGCCGAGCGATACTTTGGAAGAATTTAAAGAAAAACACAAAAATGACGATACCTTGATGCAGTCGCTTGACGAAATCGGCGGCAACCCGTTTTCAGCGTCTTTGAACATAAAAGCGTATAATTCAAGCGATTACAGCAAAATAACCAGTTTCATAGAAAGCAGCAGCTACAAAGAATACATTGAAAAAGTTGATTATCAGGAAAACAGGAAGGTGATTGAAAATTTGTTCAGCACGACAAAAAATGTGAATAATTTGATGAATGGATTAATTATTTTGACTTCAATTTTGGCGATTTTGGTTGCTTTTAACACTTTGCGCTTAATAATTTATAATGCCAGGGAAGAGGTTAATGTTATGAGATTGGTTGGCGCGTCTGACTGGTTTATTCGCGGCCCGTTTTTGATTCAGGGAGTTTTAGTTGGATTAATTTCAGCTTTTGCGACATTTATTTTTTTCGCAATAGCTATCTTTTTGATAGATTCAAAAATTGCTGATATTTTGGGAGGATTCAGTTTGTTTGGTTTTTTCGCTTCAAAATGGCCAATTATTTTCCTCATAAATTTACTGGTTGGCGTTGGCCTTGGAGTAATCTCAACCCTTATCGCAATAAGAAGATATCTAAAAATATAGCATTGCCGGATCGTCTAACGGTAGGACGACAGGTTCTGGCCCTGTTAATCTAGGTTCGAATCCTAGTCCGGCAGCAAGAACAAATTTTAATATCTTGCGATATTAAAATTTGGTCCTTGCTGGACTGTGGCGAGAACCTAGCCCCCGTATTTTGCGAAGCAAAATACGCTTTATCCCGCCGAAATTTGTAAAAATGGAGGCGGACAAAGAGTAACACCTTCGAATCCCTTGGCTCGCCGTAGCCTTGGCGAAGGTGGCCTAGTCCCGCAACAAAGTTGACAGGATTTGACAAAGAATAAACGAAATAACCGACAAGAGTTGACAATGCTCTTGACAACCTTTCTCGATGGGAATAATATAAATATATTAAATCCTTGTTATAGCTTCGGTTATGACAAGCTAACGAATGGCGGCGACAGCCGCCATTTGTTTTTTATGCTTATACAAGTATAATGAAAATATGAATTCAACACGAGTTGCAGTATTTATAGATAATTCCAATGTTTATAAATATTTAAGTGAACTGAAAAAGATCGATAAAAAATGGATTTGTCTTTATAATCCATTAAAACTTGCTCAAAAATTAACTGGTGATAGAAACTTAGTGGCTGTTTTTTTCTACTGTACTCCGCCGCCATCCCAGATGTTAAAAACCGCAGATAGTAAAAAGAAATACTCAATTCAAACACAATACTACGCCGAGATACAAAAATTATCTGGAGTTGAGGTAAAATTTGGTAATTTACAAGGAGCTGGGAGAGAACTTAAGGAAAAAAACCTAGATACACAACTTACAGCAAATATGATTTCTTTAGCTGCCCAGAATACCTTTGATACCGCAATTCTTGTTTCTAATGATAGAGACTATGTTAGCGCCCTAGATCCAACCAAGAACATATTTGGTAAAAAAATAGAGATCGTGTATTTTAGGGGATTCATATCTAATTCTCTTTTAAGATTAGCAGATATTCCAAGAAGGGCGAGGCAATCTTTCTTTGAAAGGTTAATCTTTTAATTAGCGCTCAATATATGTTCATTTTGTTGCTGGATTGCTGTTCTAATATTGTTTAAGATTTTCAACATTGAAATCTTAATACCCGCGAGGGGTATTGCGATTTCAATTATTAGCGGACTGTGGCGAGAACCTAGCCCCCGTATTTTGCGAAGCAAAATACGCTTTATCCCGCCGAAATTTGTAAAAATGGAGGCGGACAAGGGCAACACCTTCGAATCCCTTGGCTCGCCGTAGCCTTGGCGAAGGTGGCCTAGTCCCGCAGCCAACACATACTAAGCCAGGTAACTGAAACGCATGTCATAATTAAAAAAATATGGACGAAAAAATTAAAAAGGCAAATGATTTGATACAGAAAGGAAAATCATCCTTAGCGGTTAGTATCATAAAAGATGTTTTAAAGGAAGCGCTTGAAGATCCTTATTTACACTATCTTTTAGGTATTGCCAGAATGAAATGCGGAAGATTTTTTTTAGCAAAAAAGGCGCTTGAGAAAGCTAATCAGTTGTTGCCTCGTCACGCAGAAAATTTAAGAAGTTTAGGCTGGGTTAAAGTGATGTTAGGCCAATTAGGGGAAGGGAGAAATGACTTAAGAGAGGCGATAAGTTTAGACTTAATGAATCCCTTGGCATATATAGATTTAGCCATGAGCTATTTTCATTATTTTGATTTTAAGGAAGGAATGGAATGGCTGGAGCGCGGCAGGGCTTTAGCGCCAAAGGATACTTTTGTTTTATACAACCTTAAGGTAGCGAAAGGAACGAAAAAAGAATATTTAAAATACTCTGCCAGCGAGTTGCAAAAGATGAAGAAAGAAAAGTTAAATCCTAAAACACAGCAAGCGTTTAGAATTTCTATTTTGGAGAATTATTCTTTTAAAAAACCTCTGATGCGAGATGAAGCAGAAGAGATAAAAGAAGAAGCGCGCTTAAATGGACTCTTGGCATCGATTATAAGCGATGAAGATGAAAGAAAAATTATTGATGCTAAAAACAAAAATACTTCATTAAGAATAAAAGAAATCTTGAAAAAATGAAATGAAATAGCAAAAGAACTTTCAAAAATGTTGAAAGAAATCAATAGTCCTTTCACGATAGAACACATAAAAGATATTATTTACCATGAAAAGGATAGTGACGATTTAATGAGGGTTGTTTCAATTTTTGATAGAGGACAAGGCATTGAAGAATTAAATCGGATACTTGAAATTGCTAACGATACCTGGAATTATTTTTCCCACAAAAGTTTAAAGGGATTTTGTCCCATGGAAAAGATATTAGAATCTCAACCAAAGAAAAAGTCGAACCCCGGTAGTAGAGCCGCCTTCGGCGGCTCTACTACCGGGCAAAGGAATTAATTGAGCCCCGCACCAGAGCAAAACACGGTACGGGGTAAAAAATAAGAACTCCGCTCCGGGCGGAAACCTTGATTCTTTCGGAATTAAAATTATGGAAGATAATTACTGGAATCATAACGAATTAATAGATGCAAACCAAAAAGAGTTGGAAGAACTTTTAAGATACGAAATTAGTATGTTCCAAGAAACTTGTAAACAACTCGACTTGTGTCAAAAAACACGATTTGAAAAGAATTTATTATTAGAATCACTAGCGACTCATAATAGAATATTAATAGAATTTTTTTATAATGATAAAGATGAAAAATACCTGAATGATTTAGTGGCACAAGATTTTTTACCAGATACTATAAATTGGAAAAATGAAAGACCACCTATAACCGAATTACTTAAGGAGGCAAAAAATAAAGCGGATAAACAATTGGCTCATCTGAGCCGTTGGAGAATAAAAATTGAAAAAGATAATAAAAAAGGATGGGATTGGCAGGGTATTAAAAGAGACATAGGCAAGGTAATAGAAAAATTTGAGAAATATAAAAAATAATCAAAAATTAGGCCCCTTGGCCGTAGCCCGACCACGGGCGAGGCGAAGTTGAAGAAAAAATTAATAAAAAATTTAAAAAATGAAAATCACTATCAAAGCGACAAATTTAAATTTGACTCCGGAAATAAAAAAGGCAATTGAGGAAAAAATTGGTACTCTAGATAAATTCATCCTTCACATTGGTACTCCGGTGGAGGCTTTTGTTGAAGTGGCGATTGAAAACCGCCATCACCAAAAAGGAAAAATTTATTATGCGGAAGCAAACATTAAAGTTCCAAGGGAAATTATTCGATCCGAAGCGCGAGAAGAGAATATTTACAAAGCAATTAATACGGTAAAAGATGAACTTCAGGCGCTTTTGAAGAAGCACAAGGAGAAACAAAATGAAAAGAAGCATGACAAAATTAAAGATTAAGTGGCGGGTCGCGTTTTTTTAGCAAAAGCGGTTATTTTTAACAAAAGCGGTTATTATAACGAGCGATGGCGATTTTTATTCTCTAGTTAAATTTTTGTATGAAAAAAACAGATTAAAAATTGTAATGAGCCCCTATGTTGACACTTGTTCATCTTTGTTAAGAAAAGTTGCTAAAGAAAAAATTGTGTTTATGAATAATCTTAGGAATAAACTAGAGTATAAAAAGAAAAACACCGCTTAAGAACGGAACCCTAAGAGGTGTTTTTCAATGTGTATTCTATTTTAATTATAGCAACCGGTTGTATGTTGTCAAGAGGACTGACAAAATTATAAGTAATTTAAGGGTGGGATTATGAAAGTGGTAAAAGCGGGGTTAGACCCCGCTTTTACTGAATTTAAATTTGATTTTTTCAAGTAGAAATGGTATTAAAAGTTTGGGGGAGGCCCGGCCTCTGCCAAATTATTTTTTAAACAATAAATTTTATGAAACTTAGCAAAGAATTTAAAATTTTTTGGAGCTATATTTCAAAATATAAAAAAGAGTTTTACAAAGTCTCGTTTTTTGCTATTTTCAGTTCAATTATTTTAGCCTTAATTCCTTTTATTTACGGCAAACTGATTGATGTCGCGCAAACACAGCCTACCGCGACAAATCTAATTTTATCTTTGCTTGGAATTTGGTTTTTGATAAATATTTCAAACTCAGTGTTTTCCAATTTAGTAAACAGAAGGGGAAGTTTTTTGGCGATAGACCTTTATACTGATTTAATTTGCAGGGTTTCTTTTCATTTAATGCGTTTGCCATTGAGTTTTCACAGAGAGAAAAAAATCGGCGAAATAATAACTAAAATAGAAAGAGCGGCTGACCGTCTTCACGGGTTTGTAGACCAAAATTTGTTTTGGTCTCTTCCGCAAATTTTGACAGCTGTTTTGGGAATTTTATTTCTTTTTTTCATAGAATGGCGATTAGCTATTGGGGTTTCAATAATTTTTGTCGGCTATGCCATAATCACAATTAGCAAAACAGAGCATATAATCGTTGCCCAGAGAAATTTAAGCGCTGCCTTCGAAGATGTTGGAGGCAATCTTTATGACGCTATTTTCAATGTGCAAACCATTAAATCATCGGCCGCTGAGGACTACCAGGAAAAAAGGATTAAAGCAGATTATAAGGTAAGGCTAGACTCTATTTTTAAAAGATTCTCGTCTTTATGGAATTCTTTGCTTTTACAACAACAGATTTTTTATTCCACCGGCTTTTTTATTTTGTTTGTGGCCGCGGTTTTTCTTTTAGTGAGCCAATCAATTTCAGTGGGAAAATTCATAATGTTCTTTGGTTACTTGAATTTGGCGTCAAATCCTTTGCGGATGATAGGCTGGTCTTGGCAGAATTTTAAAAATGGAATGGCAACAATAAAAAGAGTAGAGAATCTTATGGAAGAACAGACCGAGGATTATAACGGAAAGGGAAAAATCATAAAAAACCTAAAAGGGAAAATTCAGTTTAAAAACATATATTTTAAGTACAAAGAAAAACCTTGGGCTTTGGAAAATATAAATCTTTCTGTTTTGCCGGGCCAAAAAATAGCTTTGGTTGGGGGCAGCGGCGAGGGGAAAACCACCTTGGTTGATTTAATTTCTCTTTACTTCAAGCCACAAAGAGGCAAAATTTTAATTGACGGAATTGACGCCAGAAAATTAAATCTCAAATTTTTAAGGGACAATATCGCTTATGTGCCGCAGGAAATTATCCTTTTCAATGAAACAATAAAAGACAATATAAAATTTGGCAATCAAAAAGCCACGGATCAAGAAGTTGTTGAGGCGGCAAAAATCGCCAATGCCCATGATTTTATTGAAAGGTTTCCCAATAAATATGAACAAATGGTTGGAGAGCGGGGAATTAAACTTTCAGCAGGTCAAAGGCAAAGGATAGCCATTGCCAGAGCAGTTATCAGAAATCCCAAAATTTTGATTTTAGACGAGGCGACTTCTTCTTTGGATTCAAAAACGGAAAAACTCGTCCAAAAAGCCCTGGAAAAACTTATGAAAAACAGAACAACTTTTATAATTGCCCATCGTTTGAGCACTATTCGTTTGGTGGATAAAATTTTGGTTTTAAAAAAGGGCAGAATTATTGAAGAGGGAACCCATGAAGAACTTTTGGAAAAGAAAGGCGCTTTTTTTGAATTTTATTCTTTGCAATTTCCGCCAAATATCAAGTCCCAAATTCACGAAAAAGAGGTTTAACCAAATCCGCCCCGATATTTATCGGGACTGTTTTGATTTTATTTAATTTTGTCTAGATATTTTTTGTAAAAATCAAATTCTTGCCACCATTCAGAAAATTTTGTTTCTTTCATAGTTTCAAAAAGTTTTTTTGCTGATTCGGTTTGAACCTCGTTTCCAACATTTATAAACCAGAGTTCAGTGTCTTTATAGCCCAAATCAAAATATTCTTTCGCCTGAAAGGCAACTTCCAATAAATCCGCGTCTTTGGCGATAATTCCTTCTTTTGTTTTCCTGCCCTCAATTTCTTCAAAATACTTTGCCCATTTTTCTTTTATTTTTCCGCCGAGATTTTCAATTTGGTCTGAAAAAGATTTTTGTTCTGCTTCCTTATGGTTTTTAAGATAACTGCCGGTTAATTTGTTAAAATCGCCAATTCTAATTTCTCCATTATCATGGACAACCAGCATTGTGGCAACTCTTTCTGGATTTATCGTTTCTTTTGGGTTTAATTCTTTTTCCATTTCAGCCAAAATATAACCGATTTGAGCAGCTCTTAAAGAATGTTCCGCAAGAGTATCTGGATTTTTAACCCCTACATATTTAAACCCGCTGCGCCCTTCTTTTTTTAGATGCCCTAATTCAAAGACAAAATTAACGATTTTTTTGATTTTTTCCGATTCCATTTTATTGACTTTCTCAATTATTTTATTTATTATAAAACATACAAAATCAATTACAAGGAGGATGTTGACAATGACTAAGATTAGTACTGAAATGATGAATGATGAGCTGATTGAACTGATGAAAAAGCCAGAATTTGCCGATGAAGCATTTGCAATGTTTAATGCAAATGGCGAAGAAATGCTTGTTTGTAATGGCGGGACAAAACGCGGTTTCAAAATAAGGGAACTGTGTGAAATAATCAAAAATTGTCCCTTTAAAAGGATTGAAGCTCTTGAGCTTTTTGTAGAGGGGAAACTTGACCAGCAGTTAACTCTTGCGCCTCTGAAAAAGCACGGGTTATTTGCACACATTCCATGCCACAAAGAAGAAGCAAGGCGAGTATGGGGACTAATTTTGGGCAAAATTTTTGACCCGGAAGAGCGAGAGCCCAAAAAGATTATAAAAGAACTAAAAGAACTCAAGAATCTTAATTATCCTGCTTTTTATAAAAAAGCCAAGGAAATATTTTTTGACACTTTTGAAGCAAACTTTGATTTAGTTCTGAACAGGCATGGTCGAGACATGGAAATATTATCTCCAGACAGAACAGATGAATTGTTACTGAAAATAATGGAAGGGCTGTATGATTTTCACGACTTGGACATAGAATTTTTTGATATGGTTATGAGAGTTCGAAAAGGTGATAGAGAGATTGATTTAATAAAAACCATTTTAAAATTCAAAAAACATTTTCCTTCTTTTGGGTCTAGGTGTAAATATGAGATTTCTGAAGCCAATCCGGAAATAGAAATTTTTATTAAAATAATGGAGGATGAACCAGAAATCCAAGATTTATGTTTTGTTGAAGTTTTACTCAAGAATCCGACTGTAAAAAATTTAATGGAGGTCTTGAGTATTGAACCTAGCAAGACAAAGGCTCCATATTTTTCACATTTTGTTTCTTTGTTTCAAGAACCAAGTGGGAAAGAAATTAAAAACATTCTTTTTCCTGCGCAATGACGGACTAGCCACCCGTTCTTTTTTTATGCTTCAAAAAATGTTAAATTTAAATAAAATTAAATTTTAAGATATGGACCTTGAAGATTTAGGAATTGAAAAAATAATTTTAATAATTGTTATTTTGCCAACTGTTGCTATTGTCGGGTTTTTTTTAATAAAAGATTTTTCCAATAAAGACATCAAAGAAAGTGAAATAATTAACACTTCAAATAATATGATTCAAGAAACCAATGGATTTAAAATAGAAACTCTAAAAGAAGGGCAGGGCAATTCTGCTCAAAACGGCGATATGGTTCAGGTTCATTATGTTGGCACCTTGGAAAACGGAACAAAATTTGATTCCAGCTTAGACAGGAATCAGCCATTTTCTTTCAAGCTTGGTATTGGACAGGTTATAAAGGGCTGGGATTTGGGAGTTGTTGGAATGAAAATTGGAGAAAAAAGAAAATTAATTATTCCTTCTGACTTGGCTTATGGGGACACGGGAATTCCTCAAGCCAATATTCCGCCAAAAGCAACTCTAATTTTTGAGGTGGAACTTTTGTCAATCAACTGATTTTTTGTGCTAAAATAAACAAATGAAAGGGAGATTTTTAAAATTGATTTTTGCGGTTTTGCTAGTTTTTTTTATTTCCAGCGGTTTTGTTGGAGCAGTGGAAAATAAAATAGAAATAAAATTTTTCTACAGCGAAAGGTGTTCATTCTGCAAAATGGAAAAGCCGTTTCTGGAAAATTTAGCTCAAAAATACTCTCAGATAGAATTAAAAGAATTTGAAATTTCCAAAAAAGAAAACGCTGACTATTTTTTAAAAACCCTTGAGGCGAGCAATGTTCCTTTGCAAGACAGAGGTTTTGTGCCGGCTGTTTTTATTGATTCCGTCCATATTATTGGATATAGAGGGAACAATACTACCGGCAAAGAAATAGAAAACTACATAAATTCTTTGATTTCCGGGCAAGGTGGCGATTCTTTATCGCCAAAGCCATCTCTTGATTCTGTTACTTTTTTAGGTAAAGAATTCCAGATAAATCCCAAAGGTTCTTTGGTTAATTTGGCTGTAATTGTGGGTCTTGCTGATGGCATAAATCCTTGCATGTTTTCTGTTTTATTGATACTTTTGGCTTATCTTTTGTCTTTTTCTTATCCGCGAAAAGCCCTAAAATCAGGACTTTTATTCAGTTTTTCCGTTTTCCTGATTTATTTTATTTTAATGCTTGGAATTTATTTTGGATTAAGTTTGTTCCAAGATAATTTTTTGCCGTTCGTGGCTCCGATTAAAATATTTTTAGGCATTGTTTTGTTTTTATTCGGCGCTTTGATGGTTAGGGATTTTTTCTTCAAAAAACCGGGAGAAAAAGTTTCTTTTGCCATTCCTGATTTTGCCCATCTCGTCATTAAAAAATTAATTTCGCTTTCAAGTTATCCGGCAGTTATTTTTTTAGCGCTTTTTTCTTCTTTGGTTGAATTGCCCTGCACATTTGCTTTGCCCTTGGGTTTTGTGGCGATTCTTTCGGAAAAGGGGGTTTCGCCCTATTTTTACCTGATTTTATATAATTTATTCTTTATTTTGCCGCTTCTTTTTATTATTGGATTAATTGTTTTTGGTTTCTCAAAAATTGAGAAAATTGAACAATGGAAAGAAAAAACAAATACTTTAATGAGATTAATTTCAGGTTTTTTGCTTTTGGTTTTGGGCATTGCTTTTTTACTGAAGATTTTTTAAATTAACACAAGATTTATAATTTTTCTGCCGCAATATTGTTTTGACACCGGCGATTCATCTGCTCCAGCGGCAGATGACCGCCTACGCTCTCGTCCTGCCACCCCGATTTTATCGGGACCGAGCTTGGCAGGACTCCGAGAGTTGCCAAACAATGTTGCGGCAGGTTAAATAAAATTAGGTTTGCGCTTATTGAAAATTTAGTGAAAATATGGAATTATAGAGTAATATTAAAATCACAATCCAGTGGATAAAAACAAAGGAATTTTTAAAAAAGTGAAAATAAAAGTCATTGGAATTGGCGGCGGAGGGGTTACGGTTTTGAAAAGCGTTGCTCCAAAACTGGATAAAATTGAATTTTTGGCTGTTAATACCGACAGCCGTTCTTTGGAAAAATTGGGCGGAAAAATCAAGCCGTTTGTTTTCGGGGAAAACATCACTTTCGGTTTGGGAACGGGAATGAACCCGGAAATCGGAGAGCGAGCGGCGATTGAAGCCAAAGAAAAATTCTCAAAAATCCTGAAAAATACTGATTTTTGTATTTTCATCGCTTGTTTGGGCGGCGGAACCGGTTCCGGAGCGTTGCCGATTTTTTTAGAAACAGCCAAAGAAATGAAAATTTTGACTTTGACGATAGCAACAACACCTTTTAGGTTTGAGGGCTCGCAAAAAAGAAAAATTACCAATAACGCCATTAAAAAAATACAAAAAGAAACAGACGCTTTAGCTGTTATTTCCAACGAAAAAATCTTGAAAATAATTGACCCCAAAACCTCTTTTTACAAAGCCCTTAATATGGTTAATAATTTATTGATAGACAATATTTCCAGTTTGATAAATTTGATTTACAACACTGGTTTGATAAACTTGGATTTCGCCGATTTAAAAACCATTTTAAAAAAGCAGGATAACTTGGCTTATTTTCAGACAAAAGAATTTTTAATTTCCAAGCCAGTTGAAGAAATAACAGCGGAAATAACAAATAATCCTTTATACGATTACAATGCGGACGAGGCGAAGAGAATTTTGCTGAATATAGAAATGTCTGAGAAAACTCCAATGCAAAAAGCGTATTTGCTAAGCAAAGAAATAACGAAACAAAACCTGCAGGCAAAAATTATTTTTGGTTTGAATTTAAGGAACAAAAAAGACAACAAAATTAAAATAACGCTTTTAGCTACAGGTTGCGGCGGGAAATTTGAAGAAAAAGAAAAGAAAAAAACCGGCAAAAAAACAAAGAAAACAGCAAAAAAGGGCAAAAAACCGGCTCAAAAAAAAGATAGGAAAATTGAGGGAAAAAAGAAAAAAGATAATATTTTTGTTCAAGAACCAAAAAAGTCATACCTGACAGCAGGAAGGAAAAAAACAAAAACCATAAGAAAAAGTCCCATAGAGGTAAAAAAGGAAGAAGAAAAAGAAAAGAAAAAGTTTCTTTTATTTGACGATGAGTTGGAAATCCCCACTTTTTTAAGAAAAAAACTAAAATAAAATGGCTTTTCAAATTAAAAAGGCGGTAATTTTAGCTGCTGGTTCTGGAACGAGATTTTTACCATATTCTCGGCTTGTTTCCAAAGAATTTTTTCCCTTGGGAGACAGGCCGATGATTGAGTATATTGTTGAAGAGGTGTTTCTAAGCGGAATTGAAGAGATAATTTTTGTTTTAAACCCTGATAAACAGCAGTTGGTTAATTACATCAGTTATTTTCAAAACGACGAAACAGCAATAGAAAAATTAAAATCTAAAAATAACAAAAAACTGCTGGAAGATTATTGCCGTTTAAAAAGAATTCTTAAGAAAATAACCATTTCTTATGTTTATCAAGAAATTCCGCGCGGCGACGGAGACGCTGTTTTAAAGGCGAGAAGTTTATTAAAAAAGGACGAGCCAATTGCCGTTTTATTTTGTGATGACATTATTTATTCAAAAAAAGAGCCGGGATTAAAACAATTGATAAATGTTTTTCAAAAGAAAAAAAAGCCGGTGTTCGGTTTATCAAGGGTTAGGAGAGAAAAGATTTCTTCTTATGGAATAGTTAAGGGAGAAAAAGTCGGAAACAAAATTTATTTAATAAAAGGTGTTGTTGAAAAACCAAAACTAACGGATGCGCCTTCAAATTTGGCTATTATTGGAAAATATATTCTTACTTCAAAGGTTTTGGATTATTTACAAAGAATTGATGAGAAACAGGGCGATGAAATCAGAATAGCGGGTGCTCTTAAAAATATGATTAAGGACAAAAATAAGGTTTTTGGGTGCGAATTTGATGGTATCTGGCTTGAATGTGGAACCAAAGAAGATTGGTTAAGGTCAAATTTTTTTATCACTGAAAAAATGCTAAAACATGAAACATAAAACATGAAGCATGAAACAAAAGTCAAAAGTCAAAATTTTATGATTTTTAAAAATATGGAAAACCAAAAAGTGTATGATTTAATTATTGTTGGTACAGGACCGGCTGGAATATCAGCCGCGATTTACGCTTTCAGAAAAAACATGGATTTTTTACTAATTGGTTCTGAAAAGGGAGGTTTGGCAAGCAGGGCGATTTTAATTGAAAATTATCCGGGATTTTTGGAAATATCCGGATCAGAGCTGGTAGAAAAATTTTTTGAACATCTTAAAAAATTTCAAATAAAACCGCTAGAAAGAGAAATAACCAAAATTGAAAAGAAAAATGGCGGTTTTGAATTAACTGACAACGAAAAGGAAATTTTTAAATCAAAAGCAGTTTTAATCGCCTCTGGCAGCAAGCCAAGAATTTTAAATGTCAAAGGAGAAAAAGAATTTTTGGGCAAAGGCGTTTCTTATTGCGTCACTTGCGATGGCCCTCTTTTTAAAAATAAAAAAGTCGGAGTGATTGGCGGAGGAAATTCCGGTTTTAGCGCTGCTTTATGGCTTGTTAGCTATTGCTCAAAGGTTTATGTTTTTGAAGGCAGTGATAAACCAAGGGCAGATGAATCGGTTCAAGAACAGGCAAAAGAAAAAGGCGTTATAACCATAATCAATTCTGAAATTAAAGAAATCAAGGGCTCGCCTCGATTTGGCGAAGCGGGCGGAAAATTTGTGAAATCAATTGTTTTTGAAAACAAACTGAAAAAAGAATTGGAAGAAATAGAAATTGACGGCATTTTTGTGGAAATTGGCTATATCCCGACAAGTTTTTTTGTCGGTGATTTGGCTGATTATAATGAAAGGGGAGAAATAAAAGTTGATTTATCAAATTTTCAGACGAAAACACCTGGTTTGTTTGCGGCAGGTGATGTTATTGATTTTCCTTTTAAACAGATAATCATTGCCGCTGGGCAGGGAGCGTCGGCAACTTTGTCTATTTATAAATTTTTAGAAAATAGTGTATAATAAATTAAACCTTGCTCCATTTCTTGTGGGGTAATTTAAATTCACCCTGTTAAATAATTTCGCTTTCAGCGAAATTATTTAACAGGGTAAAAAATCATGCAAATAAATTGGTTGGGCCATTCTTGTTTCTTAATAAATGTTCAGACCGAGAAAAACGGCCCTATTAAAATTTTAATAGACCCCTTTGATGAAAAAACCGGTTTAAAAATGCCAAAAGTTGAAGCAGATATTCTTTTAATTTCCCACGACCATTTTGACCACAACAATAAATCAGCGGTAAAAGGAGATTATTTTTTGATTGATTCCCCCGGAGAGTTTGAAGTTAAGGGAATTTATATTGAAGGAATTTCCGCTTTCCACGATGAACAGGAGGGAAAAGAAAGGGGAGCGGTCACGATTTATAAAATAGAAGCGGAAGATTTAAAAATTTGCCATCTTTCTGATTTTTGCCAAAGAACCTTGAATTCTTATCAAGAAGAAAAAATAGGCGAGCCGGATGTTTTAATGGTTCCGGTTGGCGGCAATTTTACCCTGGGTCCTGCCGAGGCCTGGAAAGTTGTTCAAGAAATAAACCCCAAAATAATAATTCCAATGCATTATAAAACTCCGGAATTGAAAATTGATTTGAAAGGGGTTAAAGAATTTTTGAAAGAAGCGGGACAGGAAGACATTGTTTCGGAAAAGAAATTAACCATAAAAAAGAAAGATTTGGAAGCCAAAGAAATGGAAATAGTTGTTTTAGAATCTAAATAATAAATATGCCAAAAGAAAAAGAAGAGGATATAAAAAATATCAAACAAAATATAGATTCTCAAATCCAGCAAGTTGAAATCGTGAAAGAGATGAAAGATTCTTACTTGGATTACGCGATGAGCGTTATCGTTTCCCGCGCCTTGCCTGATGTCAGAGACGGGCTAAAACCGGTTCACAGAAGAATTCTTTTCGCGATGCACGATATGGGCTTGGCTTCGTCCGCTAAATTCAGAAAATCAGCGGCTGTTACCGGTGATGTTTTGGGAAAGTATCATCCTCACGGGGACGCGTCTGTTTATGAAGCATTGGTTAGAATGGCGCAGGATTTTTCAATGAGATATCCTTTGATTATTGGCCAAGGAAATTTTGGTTGTTTTACGGGTGAAACTAAGGTTAAACTAACCGACGGAAGAGACGCGTCTTTTTTAGAGCTGATAGAAGAACATAAACAAGGCAAGAAAAATTATACTTTTACTGTTGATAGCGACGGAAAAATTAAAATTGCGGAAATAAAATATCCAAGGAAAACAAAGTATGCGGAAATAATGAAAATAGTTTTGGACAATGGTGAGGAAATTAAATGTACGCTGGATCATAAATTCATGTTAAAGAACGGGGAATACAGAGAGGCAAAAAATCTGGAAAAAGGAGATTCGTTAATGCCCTGCTATTTTAGAAGTTCAACCAGGGAAGATGATCCCAATATGAATGGTTATACCATGGTTTTTCAACAGTCTTCAAATCTTTGGGATTTTATCCACATTTTATCAGATGAATATAATATATTAAACAAAGTTTATGAAAGAAAAAAGGGCAGGATAAGGCATCATCTGGATTTTAATAAACTAAACAATAATCCAGAAAATATAGCTAGAATGGATTGGAAAGAACATTGGCAAACCCATTACAATTTTATATCCGAAAAACACAAGACAGACAAAGAATATAGAGAAAAGCTTGCATTGGGAAGAAAACTGTTTTGGGAGGATTTAAAAAATAGGAAATCCTATGCCGAAAGATTGTCGTTAAGGAACCGTAAAAATTGGGAAAAGCAGGAATACAGGGAGAAAATGGTTGAGATGTTGAGGGAAAGCACAAAAAGATATTTGGAATTACATCCAGAAAAGATAAAAGAAATAAGCAAGCGAGCGTCGGCTACCCTAAAAAGGCTTTGGGGGATTCCTGAATATAAACAGTTTTTTCACGAAAAGATAGTTAATTCAAATAAGAAAAGAGAGACAAATTTAACGGGCAGAAAGAAGTTTGAAAAGATATGCCACTATTTAAAGGATAATAATTTGTCTTTGGATAAAGAAAATTATGAAAATATCAGGAAGGCAATTTTTAAAATAAAGAGTTTTACCGGTTGGGACCTAGGAATTAAAAAATATTATAATAATGACATTAATTATTTATTGTGCAGCATTAATGGAAACCACAAAGTTTCAAGAAAAGAATTTTTAGGGGAATCGGCAGATGTTTATGATTTAACAATAGAAGGCACTCATAATTTTGCTTTAAGCGCTGGTATTTTCGCGCATAATTCAATTGACGGAGACCCTCCGGCAGCGCAGCGTTATACCGAAGCAAAACTTTCCAAGGTTGGCGAAGAACTTTTAAAAGACATAGCGAAAGAAACAGTTGATTTTAGGGACAATTATGACGCTACAAGAAAAGAGCCGATTGTTTTGCCTGCCGCTGTTCCCGGGCTTCTTTTGAACGGCGCTACTGGAATTGCCGTTGGAATGGCGACCAATATTCCGCCCCATAATTTGAGCGAATTGGTTGACGCCACTTCTTTTCTAATTGATAATCCGGAAGCCACTACCGAAGATTTATTTAAATTCGTTCAAGGTCCTGATTTTCCGACAGGCGGGTTTATTTTTGATAAAAAAGAAATCATCAAAGCGTTTTCTCAGGGCAAGGGTCCGATATTAATGAGAGGAAAGGCGGAAGTAGAAGAAACGAAAACAGGACGCCAGCAAATTATAATTTCCGAAATTCCTTTTCAAGTGGAAAAAAGCGGTTTGTTGGAGCAAATGGCAAAATTGGTTGAAAACAAAAAACTGCAAGGAATAAAAGACATAAGAGACGAATCAGATAAAGACGGAATGAGAATAATGATTGAATTGAAACCAGAGGCATTGCCCCAAAGAATTTTAAACAGTTTTTACAAATACACTGACCTTCAGAAAAATTTTCACCTTAATTTGCTGGCTTTGGTTGATGGAATCCAGCCGAGGGTTTTGTCTTTAAAAGAAGCGCTTTCATTTTTTATTTCTCACAGGAAGGAAGTTATAACCAGAAGAATTCAATATGAATTAAACAAAGCCAAAGAAAGAGTTCATATTTTAGAGGGTTTGGACAAGGCCTTAAATAAAATAGACGCGATTATCAAAACCATAAAAGCGTCAAAAAGCAGGGACGATGCCAAGATTAATTTAATGAAACAATTTAAACTGACCGAAATTCAATCCAATGCGATTTTGGAAATGAAACTTCAGAGCTTGGCGCGCTTGGAAAGGGAAAAAATAAAGGAAGAGCTGGAATTGAAATTAAAACAAATAAAAGAATGGACGGAGATTTTGAAGAACGAGAAAAAAATATACAAAGTGGTGAAAGACGAACTTTTTGAAATAAAAGAAAAATACGGCGGCCCGAGAAGAACAAAAGTTGTAAGCCAAAAAGCCGGGGAAATAAGCGATGAGGAATTAATTCCTGACGAAGAAACGATTATTATTCTTACCAAAGACGGCTACATAAAAAGAATAAATCCTTCTACCTACAAAGTTCAAAAAAGAGGCGGAAAGGGTATGATTGGCTTGAAAACCAGCGAAGAAGACATGGTGGAACATTTTGCTTTGGCTTCAGCCAGAGACAGTTTGTTGGTTTTCACGGATTCGGGAAAAGCGTTTAAAACAAATATCTATGAAATTCCTGAGGGCAGCAGAATTTCAAAGGGCAGGGGTTTGATGAATTTTTTGGAGATTAGCCCTGAAGAAAAAGTCCTTTCTTTGATTCCTGTTAAAAAAGGAAGCGAAACAGACAGTTTTTTGGCAATGGTGACCAAAAAGGGCATTGTCAAAAAAACGGCGCAAATTGATTTTGAAAATGTAAGGAGAACCGGAATCAAAGCGATAAAATTGCTTAAGGACGATTTATTAAAGCAGGTTGTAAGGGTTGAAAAGGGAGATGAATTGATAATAATTACCAAAAAAGGCAAGTCAATAAGGTTTAAAGAAAAAGAAATCAGGACTATGGGAAGGGTTTCTTCCGGGGTTCGAGGAATAAAATTGGCGCCCAATGACGAGGTGGTGGCGATTCAGGATATTGTCAAGGAAAAAATTCAAAAAGAAAATCTTTTGATTTTGACAAGCAATGGGTCTGGGAAAAAAGTTAAATTAAGCAATTACAGAATTCAGTCGCGCGGCGGTTCCGGCGTTATCACATTAAAGGTTAACGAAAAAACAGGGGAAATAGTTTTTGCCAAAATTTTAGAAAATGAAGAAGATTTGGTTATTATTTCCAAAAAGGGGCAAGTCATAAAAACAGAACTGAAATCAATTTCAATTTTAGGAAGAATGGCGAGGGGTGTGAGAGTTATGAAATTTAAGGCGGGAGACCAGATTGCCTCGGCTGTCTGCATCTAGTTTTTACCCCCTTGAAAAAATCTATTGACAAATTTTTTCTTTCAGTTATAATTTAAGTTAATCGTTAAAAGTTTGGTTTTCTTTGATTTTTTATTTCTATGGTAAAAAATTAAATAAATAAATTTAGGTGAACCCAAAAGAAGGGGGCTATTTTTGGGTTTTTTGTTTTGTTCTAAAAAATTAATTACTTTTTATGGATTCAATTAAGGTAAAAAATTTCTCAAAATCCAAAGTTTATTCTTTTACCACCCCGTATTTAATCAGCCATCAAAAAGAAAGCTGGAAAAGATTTTGGGATGAAACTTTAAGAGAATTATTCAAAGAATTTTCGCCAATGCGTGATTATGCCGGCAAAGAATACGAATTGTCGTTTTTGGATTATAAGCTGGGAAAACCGAATTATATTTCCGAAATTGAAGCAAAAAGCAACGATGATTCTTACGAAGCGCCTTTAAAAGTAAAAACAAAATTAACTGATTTAAAAACCGGAAAATCAAAAGAACAGGAAGTTTTTCTGTGCGATTTTCCTTTGATGACTGAAAAAGCAACCTTTATTATTAACGGCGTTGAGAGAGTGATTGTTTCTCAACTCGTTAGGTCTCCGGGTTGTTTTTTTGTTGCCGAAAAATACGGAAACAAAAACTTTTTCGGAGTCAGAATAATTCCCAATAGGGGCGCTTGGTTGGAATTTGACACTGATTCCGCGGGTGTTATTTGGGTAAAAATAGACAGAAAAAGAAAGGTGACGGCAACCACTCTTTTAAAAGCTTTTGGTTTTAAAAATGAGGAAATAAAAAACTTATTCAAAGATGTTGATACGAACAAAGAAATTAAATTTATTGAGAAAACTCTGGAAAAAGACCCGGAACAAAACGAATTGGAAGCATTGGTCGGAATTTATCATAAATTAAGGCCGGGAGAATTGGTTACTCCGGAAACAGCCAGAGAATTCATAGAAAATTTATTTTTTAATTTCAGCAGATATGACCTTTCAAGAGTCGGGCGTTGGAAAATTTGGCTGCGTCTTTATCCGGAAAAAGAAGTGGGAAAGGGTAAAAAGGTGAAAATAAGCCCCGAAGAAAGGATTTTGGGAAAAGAAGACATCGTAAGGTCAATCAGGGAAATAATCAAACTTAACAACACCCCGTATTCCCAACCAGACGAAATTGACCATTTGGGCAACAGAAGGGTAAAGACAATTTCAGACCTTTTAGAAAATCGCTTGAGGATTGGCTTGATGAGAATGGAAAGAATTATAAAAGACAGAATGTCTACGGTTGACCCCCAAGGAATAACCACGTCTTTATTAATAAATCCGAGAACTTTTGGAATGGTTGTAAAAGAATTTTTCACTTCATCTCAGTTGGCGCAATTTATGGATAGTGAAAATCCTTTGGCAGAAGTTGAGCACAAAAGAACTCTTACTTCAACCGGTCCGGGAGGTTTAACCAGAGAAAGGGCTGGCTTTGAGGTTCGTGACGTTCAGCCGTCCCACTACGGAAGAATTTGTCCGATACAAACTCCGGAAGGAGGAAACGTTGGTTTGGTTGGCCACTTGGCAACATTTGCCAAAATTAACGAAATGGGATTTTTGGAGACCCCATATTTTAAAGTTGAAAAAGGAAAGGTATTGCAGGAGATTCATTATTTAAGCGCTTACGAGGAAGAAAAATACATTATTGTTCATGCCGGCGTTCCCTTGGACGACAAAATGAGAATAATTCCAGAAAGAGTTGAGGCGAGAGTAAAGGGAGAGCCAAGAGAAATTGAAAAAGAAAAGGTTGATTATGCAGACGTTTCTTCAAAACTGGCTATTTCCATTGCAACTTCTTTAATTCCTTTTCTCCAAAACGACGACGCCAACAGGGCCTTGATGGGTTCAAATATGCAGAGGCAGGCAGTTCCTTTGATTAATCCCGATGTTCCGTTAGTCGGAACTGGCGTTGAGAGAAACGTGGCGCGTGATTCGGGATTAGTCGCAATTTCCGGAATTGACGGAAATGTGGTTGAAATTGATTCCTCAAGAATAAAAATAAAGGGAGGAGGTAATATTGAAGAACATAAATTGGATAATTTTATCAGAACAAACCAATATACTTGTTTGCGTCAAACGCCCAGAGTTCAAAAGGGGCAGAAAATTAAAAAAGGCGACATTTTAACCAATGGCGCTGCTGTTGTTGATGGTCGTTTGGCTTTGGGGCACAATTTGTTAGTTGCTTTTATGTCTTGGAGGGGAAATAATTTTGAAGATGCCATTGTTCTTTCTGAAAGCTTGGTAAAAAATGACAAATTTACTTCAATTCACATTGAAGATTTTACCTGCGATGTAAGGGAAACAAAATTAGGCCCTGAAATAACCACTCCTGATATTCCAAACATTGGAGAGGAACGCTTAAAAGACCTGGATGAAGAAGGAATTATAAGAATTGGAGCGGAAGTTAAACCCAATGATATTCTAGTTGGCAAAATCGCTCCAAAGGGAGAAACTGATTTGACTCCGGAAGAGCGTCTTCTCAGGGCAATATTTGGAGAAAAAGCCAGAGAAATAAAAGATACCTCCCTACTTTTGCCTCACGGGAAAAAAGGAAGAGTAATTGGGATAAAAGTTTTTTCAAAAGAAACAGGCCATAAATTAGAGCCGGGAACTTTAAAAAGAATAAAAATAGAAATCGCCCAAATAAGAAAAATTAAGGCCGGAGATAAATTAGCTGGCAGGCACGGGAACAAGGGCGTTATTTCAAAAATTTTACCTGATGAAGAAATGCCATTTTTGGAAGACGGCACGCCGGTTGATATAATTTTAAATCCCATTAGCGTTGCCTCAAGAATGAACTTGGGCCAAATTCTGGAAACTCATCTTGGCTATGCCGCAAAAAAATTAAATTATATCGCAATATCCCCTTCTCTTTTGGGAGCCAACGAAGCAGATATTAAAAAAGAATTGAAAGAAGCGGGTCTTCCCGAAGACGGCAAGGTTACTCTTTATGATGGAAGGACCGGCGAGCCATTTTCAGAAAGAATCACGGTTGGCTATATGTATATTATGAAGCTGATTCATATGGTTGAAGATAAAATTCACGCAAGGTCTATCGGTCCCTATTCTTTAATAACCCAGCAGCCATTGGGCGGAAAAACGCAATTCGGAGGACAGAGATTTGGAGAAATGGAGGTCTGGGCTTTGGAAGGGCACGGAGCGGCGCATATTTTACAGGAAATGCTTACCTATAAATCAGACGATGTTCCTGGAAGGTCGGCTGTTTATGAAGCTATTTTAAAAGGGGAACCAATCAAAGGCCCTGGGATACCAGCATCATTTAATTTGTTAGTCAATGAATTAAAGGCAATGGGATTTAGCGTTCAAATAGAGAGGAAAGAAAGCGAAGAAACGGAAGAATAAATTAAATTTACCCTCCCAAATTTTTGACTAAGGCGATTATGACTAACAAAACTAATTCAAACAATCAAACAACAATTAATATTTCAATAATTCATTTTTAACCAAGTCAAAAACTTGGGAGGGTAAAAAACTATGGAACCAAATTTAAAAACCCAAGACATAACGGCAATCAGAATAAAAATCGCTTCGCCAAATGAAATTTTATCATGGTCAAAGGGCGAGGTTCTTAAACCAGAGACGATAAATTATAGAACTCAGAGGTCTGAGAGAGACGGTTTGTTTTGCGAAAGGATTTTTGGCCCGGAAAAAGATTATGAGTGCGCTTGCGGCAAATACAGGAAAATAAGATACAAGGGAATTATTTGCGACAGGTGCGGAGTGGAAGTTACCAAATCAATTGTCCGCAGAGAAAGAATGGGCCATATTAAATTAGCGGCTCCGGTTGCCCACATCTGGTTTTTAAGAGGAGTTCCTTCAAGAATTGCCTTGGTTTTGGACGCGCCCGCCCAGCAGGTTGAAAAAGTCGTTTATTTTTCAAACTACATTATTACCGAGGTGGACGAAAAAGCAAAAGAAATAAAAATAAAAGAAATCGGAGAAGAATATAAAAGAAAAGCGGCTGAAATTAAAGAAAGAGTTCGCCTTGATTCGGGGGCGAAGCGGGCTCATCTTGATTCGGAAAAGCGGGCTCGCCTCGATTCGCGGGCGAAGCGGGCGAAAAACGAAAAAATAAAAACCAATGAAAATATTGAAAAATTAGACCAATCAAGAGACAGATTGTTGACCGAAATTGAGCTGATTAAACCCTTAAAAATTATTTCAGAGCTGGAATATCAGGATTTGTCGCTAAGGTTTGGAGAAATTTTTGACGCTGGAACCGGCGCCGAAACCTTAAGAAAAATATTTGAAAAAATTAATTTAGAAGAACTTTTTAAAGAATTAAAAGAAAAAATAAAAAACACTCAATCAGCAGCTAGAAAAAAATTGCTTATTCGCCTAAAACTTATTCAGGGAATGATAAAGGTTGGGATAAGGCCGGAATGGATGTTTTTGGAAATCATTCCAATTTTACCGTCCGATTTGAGGCCGATTGTTCAATTAGACGGAGGAAGATACGCTTCTTCTGATTTAAACGACCTTTACAGAAGAATTATAAACAGAAATAACAGATTAAAATATCTTTTAGAAATAAAATCTCCGGAAGTTATTATTAGAAACGAAAAAAGAATGCTTCAAGAAGCCGTTGACGCTTTGATTGACAATAAAATGCGCAAAAGCAAAAGCACCACAACCGCCACGACAGGGGGAAGAAGGGTTTTGAAGTCATTGTCTGACATGCTTCAGGGCAAACAAGGCAGATTTAGGCAAAATCTTTTGGGTAAAAGAGTTGATTATTCGGGCCGTTCGGTAATTGTTGTCGGTCCGAAATTAAAACTAGACCAATGCGGTTTGCCCAAGAAAATGGCCTTGGAATTATTTAAACCGTTTGTCATCAGGGGAATTATTGAAAAGGAATTGGCTTATAATGTGAAGGGCGCCAGCCGTTTGATTGACGAACAAACTGACGAGGTCTGGGCTATTTTGGAAGAAGTTGTTTCCGGAAAATATGTTTTATTAAACCGCGCTCCAACGCTTCATCGTTTGGGAATTCAAGCATTCAGGCCGATATTAATTGAAGGCGAGGCAATAAGGGTTCATCCAATGGTTTGTAAAGGATTTAACGCTGACTTTGACGGCGACCAAATGGCTGTTCATTTGCCTTTATCCAAAGAGGCTCAAAAAGAAGCCGGGGAAAGAATGCTTTCTTCAAAAAATCTTTTGAAACCGGCAACAGCAATTCCGATAACCGTGCCGACCCAGGACATTATTTTGGGTTGTTATTGGCTTACCAAAATAAAAAAAGGAGAAATCGGCGAAGGCAAGATTTTTTCAAATGAGCAAGAAGCGATTTTGGCTCATGATTTAAAACATGTAAGCCCGAGAGCTTTGGTTAAAGTAAGGATTAACAATGAAATAATAGAAACCTCTGTCGGAAGAATTTTATTTAACGAAGTGTTGCCCAAGCAAATGAATTTTATAAACGATGTCATAAATTCAAAGAAAATGGAGGGCATAATCAGCCGAATTATTGAGATTTGCGGAGTTGAGGAATCCGGAGTTGAAGAACCTCAGGAATATCTGGACGATATTAAAGAATTAGGCGTTGAAGCGGCAACGCTTTCAGGAATTTCTTGGGGAATGGATGACTTGGTAATTCCGGTAGAAAAGAAAAAAATCGTTGAAGAAGCGGAAAAAGAAGTTGAAAAAATTGAAACTCACTATCAAAAAGGATTGCTGTCTTTGGAAGAAAAAAGAATAAATATTATTGAAGTTTGGCAAAGAGTAAAATCAGAGGTGGAAAAACTGGTTCCGCAAAAATTGTCTGAATTTGGCTCTGTTTTTTCAATTATTGATTCAGGTTCAAAGGGTTCTTGGTCTCAACCGGCCCAGATGGCCGGAATGAAGGGGTTGGTCAGCAACCCGGCTGGCCAAATTATTGAATTGCCGGTTAAAAGATCTTTTAAAGAGGGTTTGGATGTTTTGGAATATTTCATTTCCACCCATGGGGCGAGAAAAGGCACTGTTGATACCGCCTTAAGAACTTCAATGGCAGGTTATTTAACCAGACGCTTGGTTGATGTTGCCCATGATTTTATCGTTTATGAAGACGACTGCGGAGATAAAAAAGGAATTGTTATTTCCAAAAAAGAAGCGGATGAATTAAACCAGGATTTTGCGATGAAAATTTTGGGAAGAGTGGTTTTGGAAGAAATAAAAAACAGCAAAGGCGATGTTTTGGTTAAAAAAGGCGAATTAATTGATTGGAACTCTGTGGATAAAATAAAAAAAGACGATTCAATCCAGGAAATCAGGGTTAGAAGCCCATTAAGTTGCAAATTACTGAGAGGCGTTTGCCAAAAATGTTATGGTTGGGATATGGGCAAAGCAAAATTAGTTGAGTGCGGGGAAGCGGTTGGCGTTATCGCGGCGCAGTCAATTGGAGAACCGGGAACCCAGCTGACAATGAGAACATTCCACACCGGCGGGGTTGCGAGTGCCAGCGACATTACCCAGGGTTTGCCGAGAGTTGAGGAAATTTTTGAAAACAGAAATCCGAAAATTGAAGGAATTTTGTCTGACATTGAGGGAAAAATTTCGGAAATAGACGAAACCAATGGAATTATAAAAATTGAGACAAAAGACGAAAAAGACAAAAAAGAAATTATTGAAATAAAAACAACGAGCAAAATTCTTGCTAAAAACGGAGAAAAAATTGTTATTGGCCAGAAATTGACAGAAGGGAACGTTGACCTTGATAAATATTTTAAAATTAACGGGGAAGAGAAAACCCAGAGATACATTCTAAAAGAAATACAAAAAATATATGTTTCACAGGGAGCAAAAATTCACGACAAACACGTGGAGGTCATTGTTCGCCAGATGTTTTCCAGAATAAAAATCAGCGAGCCGGGAGATGGATTATGGACTCAGGGAGAGGTTGTTGAAAATCCTATTTTTGAAGAAGAAAACGCCCGTTTGAATAAAGAGGGCAAAACTCCGGCAAAAGGAAAGCCGATTCTCTTGGGCATTTCCAGGGTTTCCTTATCAACGAATAGTTTTCTTTCCGCAGCTTCATTCCAACAAACCTCAAGGGTTTTAATCAAGGCCTCGTTGGATGGACGCGTTGACCCCTTAAGGGGTTTGAAGGAAAATGTTATTATTGGTAAACTGATTTTAGCAGGCACTGGATTTAAAAAAAACAAATCCAAGAAAGAGTAAATTAAAAAGATTTCCTGTTAAAATTTAACAAATGGCGAGAAAAAGAAAAAATAAAAATTCTTTTAACCATTCTTCTAATGGCAAAAAAAATAAGAAATTTGGCCCTGATATTTTTTCTTTTGAAACTAAAAAGAAAATAATCGCCTTGCTTTTGGGTTTGTTGGCGATATCAATCATTTTCTCCTTTTTTGAGCAAGCCGGGATCGTTGGAATTTATTTGTCCAAAATCATTATTTTGGCTGTCGGCAAAATTTATTTTGTTTTACCTATTATTTTTTTATTGGGCGGTTTTTTTGCGCTTTCAATAAAAATAGGAAACTCTTTTAAGGGCATTGTGGCGGGATTTTCCTTGCTGGTTTTGGGTTTGTCCGGATTGTTAAGCAATTTAAATCCGGAAACCAACAAAGAAATTATGCTTAATATGGGAGGGTGGGTTGGCTATTTCTTGGCGGCTTTTTTTTCAAAATTTTTTGGGTCTTTATTGGCTAATTTAATTTTTATTGGTTTTGTAATTGCAGGAGTTATTATTTTGTGGCAATTTTTAAAGGATAAGGTGGAATTTTTTGAAAAAGAAGACGAAGAAGAAATTTTTGAAGAAGAAACCCCAATTAAAGAATTAAAAGTGGAAAAGCTTCTTTTTAAAGAAAAATTGCCGCAAATAAATTTAAACAAAAAATCAGCGCTAACAAAGGCAAAAACCGAAGAAGAAATTACCCCTGAAAAGGATATGTTCCAGAAAAAATTAATGGCTCAGCAAAAAGAAATCGGATTTCCCCTTCCGCCAATAGATTTATTGGAAAAAGAAAAAGATAAACCAACTAGCGGAGATATCGCGGTCAATTCGGCAATTATAAAAAGAACTTTGGAAAATTTTGGAATCCCGGTTGAAATGGCAGAGGTTTTTGTCGGTCCGACAGTGACGCAATATACTCTTAAGCCGGCTGAAGGAGTTCGTTTGTCAAAAATAACCGCTTTAAGCAATGATTTATCCCTATCTCTAGCAGCTCATCCAATCAGGGTTGAAGCGCCAATTCCCGGCAAATCATTGGTTGGAATTGAAGTTCCCAACACAAAAAGAGCCGCTGTAATGATTAGGTCTTTGATTGAGGCGCCGGAATTTCAAGAAAGCAACTCTTTGTTAAAAATATCTTTGGGAAAAGATGTTGCCGGAGATTTGCTTTTTGCTGATATGGAAAAAATGCCTCATTTATTGGTGGCAGGAGCCACTGGTTCCGGAAAAACAATTTTTTTGAATACGCTTATAAATAGTTTGCTTTATAAGAATTCTCCGGAAACGCTTCGTTTGATTCTTATAGACCCAAAAAGAGTTGAATTTTCTTTTTATGAAGGAATTCCGCATCTTTTGACTCCGGTTATTCACGATGCCTCAAGGGCGATAAATGCCTTAAACTGGCTTGTAAAAGAAATGGAAAAAAGATTTGCTATTTTGTCGGAAGAAAGCGCCAGAAATATCAATGGCTATAATGCGATTATGATAAAAAAGAAAGAGCCATTAATGCCTTTTATTGTTTTAGTGGTTGATGAGCTGGCTGATTTGATGAGTACCAGGGGAAGGGATTTGGAAGCAGTGATTGTGAGATTGGCCCAAATGTCGCGCGCTGTTGGAATCCATTTGGTTTTGGCAACCCAAAGGCCGTCAGTGGAGGTTTTAACTGGTTTGATTAAAGCAAACATAACTTCAAGGGTAGCTTTTCAGGTTGCTTCGCAAGTTGATTCCAGGACAATTTTAGACATAGCTGGCGCTGATAAATTACTGGGAAGGGGAGACATGCTTTTTATTTCAACAAATTTCACCAAGCCAAAAAGAATTCAAGGCGCTCTTATTTCGGAAAAAGAAGCAAAAGATGTTATCAAATTTATAAAAGACGAGTATCAAAAATTAGTTGATGAAAAGGGAGATGATTTGGCTACAAAAAATCAAAACTTTATGGAAAAAGATTTGGAAAAAGATTTGGAAAGAAAAAAAGAAGAAGGGATTTTATTTGACGAAGATGACCCGTTATTTGAAGAAGCAAAAAGAATTGTTATAGAATCAAAAAAAGCGTCTTCATCTTTATTGCAAAGGCGTTTAAGGGTTGGTTATGCAAGAGCAGCGCGCCTTATTGATATGTTGGAGGAAAAAGGAATAGTTGGTCCTGCTGACGGAGCAAAACCAAGAGAAATTTTGATTGGTTTTGATGAAATTGGTTTAGAAAACGAACAAGTCCAAGAAAACCAAGAAAATAATGAGAATGAAAATAATGAGAATAACGAATGGAAAAGTTTGTGATATTTATTTGACTAATATTGTTTTCGGAATTATTCTAAAAAAATGGCGAAAATAAAAGACTAAAAATATGGATAAAAAAATAAAGTATTTAATCATATTTGTCGTTATTATTCTTATAGTAGGAGTGGGTGGTTTTTTAGCTTGGCAGCAAGGGTGGATACCAACGCTAAAATCATTTTCTAAATTAACCTCGGATGAAACCACTGATTGGAAGATTTACAAAAATGAAGAATATGGATTTGAGTTTAAATATCCGTCTTTTTGGAATATAGGCGAGTCAAATGCGCTATCAGCTGATAATCCAAACCAAGATCGTAATTTTATTCAAATCAATTTATCAAACAATATTTATCAGGGTGATAGTGAGGCGTTTGATCCTTGTCCATCAGGAAGAGCCAATATAGTTTATCAAATTGGTAAACTGCGTATGGATGCCGAGGGCTCTATGGACACTGAAAGAACTTTCGAAGAATTCGTAAATTTTCAAATTGAAAATCCAGAAAGAGGGCCATATATACCAAGAACATTAATTCCAGTAACAATAGACGGGCACAATGCATTGATGTTTAATCAAGAAATCAGAAAGGACGAAACAAGCAAAATTTGTAAGGGAGGATTTTATTACATTGACCAAGGTTTGAACCACTACACAACCGTTTCATTCATTGTTGATAAACAGGATGATAAATTAATTATTGACCAAATACTTTCTACTTTTAAATTTACAAGGTAGAATAGAAATTAATACAAACAATTTTAAAATAAAAAAATGGCGAAAATA
This sequence comes from bacterium, assembly GCA_030689665.1. Taxonomy (GTDB): domain Bacteria; phylum Patescibacteriota; class Minisyncoccia; order Minisyncoccales; family JAUYFS01; genus JAUYFS01. The sequence goes on along the minus strand of JAUYFS010000002.1, from coordinate 623 downwards.
AAAAAAGAAAATCAGGAAAAAGGAAATTTAAAAGAAGTAATTGAGGATATCCAAAGAAAATTTGGACAAGGCGCGATAATGAGACTAAAAGAAGCTCCTTCTGTTGATGTTGATGCGATTCCAACCGGCTGTTTGTCATTAGATTTGATTTTAGGAGTGGGAGGAGTGCCGCGGGGCAGAGTCATTGAAATTTACGGCCCGGAAAGTTCAGGAAAAACCTCCGTTGCTTTACATATTGTCGCCGAAGCCCAAAAAAAAGGCGGTTCAGCTGCTTTTATTGATGTGGAACATGCTCTAGACCCTGATTATGCCAAAAAAATTGGTGTTGATACAGGTGAATTGTTAATTTCGCAGCCGGACAGCGCCGAGCAAGCGCTCCAGATATTGGAAAAATTGGTCTCCTCGGGCGAAATTGATATTGTGGTTCTTGATTCTGTGGCAGCCTTGGTTCCGCGCGCTGAAGTTGAGGGAGAAATGGGAGATTTTCAAATTGGGCTTCAAGCTCGCTTAATGTCGTCTGCTTTGAGAAAATTGACAAGCATTATAGCAAAAACGAAAACAACGGTTATATTTTTAAACCAGATAAGAATGAAAATTGGAATAATGTTTGGAAACCCGGAAAC
>JAUYFS010000001.1 GCA_030689665.1 bacterium | reverse complement strand
ATAACTAAAAATTGCCTTATAAAAATCAACAGAATAGAACAAAAAATCAATGGCATTGGGGAAGATATTTTCAAAAACAAGGAAAGAGAGTTGGTTCAAGAAATTTCAATATTAAAAAGAGATATTCTTGATTTTTACAGAATAATCGGGCCGCAAAAAAAAGTTTTCCAAGAACTCCCAACGATATCGGAAGAATTCTGGGGAAAAGAAATTGGTCCCTATTTTTCTGAAGTAACGGGGCTTTTCACAATTATTTGGACTCAATTAGACACCTTTAAAGACACCATTAAAAACTTGGAAGAAACCAACAATTCAATACTCTCCACAAAAATAAGCGAAGTAATGAAAATTTTGACAATTTTTTCAGTTATAATGCTGCCGCTAACTTTTATTTCTTCAATGTTTAGCATGAACTTAAGTTTTATTCCCCTGGCTAAAAATCCTCTTAGTTTTCCTTTTCTGGTATTGCTGATGCTGCTCTTGTCCTTGTCAATGATATTTTATTTCAAAAAGAAAAAATGGCTTTAATCTTATGAATATAAACAAATTCCATTTTTTAGCTATTGTATTAATAGCAATTATGTTTTTTTTGGCTTTTTTGTCAATAAAAAATGAATCTTTGACAATGGACGAACTGCCGCATTTGCCGGCAGGTTATTCTTATCTGACGCAAAAAGACATGAGAATAAATCCGGAGCATCCGCCCCTGATAAAAGACATTGCCGCAATTCCCTTGCTTTTCATAAAAAATATAAATTTCCCCGGCGACCATAAATCCTGGATAGAAGATGTGAATGGCCAATGGGATTTTGGAAACAAATTTCTTTTTAAAAGCGGAAATCCGGCTGATGAAATGATATTTTACGGCAGAATAATGATGATTTTGGTCTTAATGGTTTTTGCGGCCGTTGTTTATTTTTTCGTTTATAAAAATTTCGGCGGCCCAATCGCTCTCTTAACTTTGTTTCTATTTTGTTTCTCCCCTTCTTTGCTGGCTCACGGCAGATTAATAACAACAGATATTGGGGCTGCTTTCGGAGTGTTTTTAACAATTTTTACTTTTTTTAATTTCCTAAAAAATCCAAGCAAGAAAAATATCTTGTTCGCTTCCCTGGCGCTTGCTTTTGCCGAATTGGTAAAGTTTTCCAATATTATCTTATTCCCCTATTTAATCATAATTGCCTTTGTTTGGTGGCTTATAAATAGAAAAGATTTTAAAAAACTGGCTTTAAATTTGATTTTAATTTTTATTTTGTTCTTTATTTTTATATTGCCTGTTTATCAATATCATGTTCTGAACTATCCAGTAGAAAGGCAAGTTTCCGACATTCAGTTTCTGCTTAAAAATATCAACAACCAAGTTTTAGTAAAATCTTTAGTTTGGATGGCAGACAAACCGATTCTTATGGCCTATGCCCAGTATTTTTTGGGGGTTTTTATGGTTATGATGAGGGCCGTAGGCGGCAATACCACTTATTTCTTGGGAGAAATCACCAATGTTGGCTGGCAATCATATTTTCCGATTGTTTATTTGTTAAAAGAATCCTTGTCATTTCATATTTTAACCATAATTGCGGTTCTTTTTGCCATTTATAGTTTTTTATTCAGAGAAAAAAAATATGGTTTTTATGGTTTTATTGAAAATATGAAAAATTTGCTCCAAAAATATTTTTTGGAGTTCTGCATCTTTTCTTACATTGTTATTTATTGGATTACTGCCCTAAAAAGCAATTTAAACATAGGCGTCAGACATCTTTTGCCGGCAATTCTTTTGACCTATATTCTTGTTGCCATAGGAGTTTTTAAATTTTTAGAAAAACAAGGACATTTAAAAATAAAAATATTTTTCATTTGTTTTTTGTTGTCATGGCAAGCAGCTGGAATTTTTATTGTTTTCCCCCATTTTATCAGCTATTTTAACGAAATCGTTGGCGGATATAAAAACGGATATCAGTATGTCGTTGATTCAAATTACGACTGGGGCCAAGGGCTGAAAAGATTAAAAAACTGGACCCAAGCAAATAATGTAGAAAAAATTTACCTAGATTATTTCGGAGGAGCTGATATTGAATATTATTTTGGAAACAACTACGAAAAATGGTGGGGAGAAAGAAATCCAAAAGAAATTCCTTCCGGAAGTTATTTGGCTGTTTCAGCGACATTTATGCAGGGTGGAAAAGGAGTTTTAGTGAAAAATTTTAAAGCGCCCAGCGGTTATTATCTCTGGCTGGACCAAGAAAATTTAGTTGCCAGGCCAGACCCTTCAATTTTTGTCTTCAAAATAAAATAACAAATATAAATCCCTAAATAATTTTCAATTTACAATTTTTAATTTCTACTGAATTTCTAATTCCGCCAGCTGGCGGATTAATTTTTAAACATTAATTCTTTGAAAATTTAGTGAAAATTGAAAATTAGAAATTAGAAATTATTTTATGCTCCATGTTTCATGTTTCATGCTTCATGTTTTATGTTCCATGTTTCATGTTTTATTTGAATTTGTAAAAAATTTTATCAAACCTTAGGTCAATATAATCTAAATTAACTCTGTTCTTTAAAGAAATTTCTTGAATTAAAACAATTTTTAGCTTTTCAAGATTAATTTTTAAATTTTTATCAATTGCCAAAAAAACCTTCCAACCCTCTTTTGTATTAACAATAATTTTATCGGAGCTGCTGATATCAATGTTTTCCAAACCTATTTTCAGTTTATTTTCAAAAACATCAAAGGTTGTTTCCAGGTCGTTAATAAAATTTTCTTCAAGGTTTTTTTCACCCAAAATAATGCTGTTTGAAGTCAGCGATCTTATTAAATTTTGGTTGGAAAAATCCTTGCCGACATTCTGAAAAATAATCCCCTCATTATCAAAAAGGAAGCCCTCCTCTCCTGAATAAATAATCCCAACTGGGAATCTTTCTTCTATTGAAATAAATATCTTGTCCGGATAAATTTTTCTCACGGCAACCTGGCCAATTTTAAAATCTTTTTCTTTTATATAATTTTCCAGAGATTTATTCCAAATAAAAAATATATTTCTATTTTCTATAAATATCAATTTTTTTGCCACAAAATTATTTGCTATTTCCCTTAAATAATCCTTGGAACTAAAACGAAACATTCCGCTAATTTCAATATCTTTAATTTGCAAATAAGGGCAAAAAGCAAAAAAAACAAAACCCACAAAGACAAAAAAAACTGCCCAGAAAAAATAAATTTTTCTTTTGTTTTGTTTTTTTTGCCTTACGCTTGAATCCTTGAGCCAGTTTTTTTTAAAGCGATATCTCATTTTAATTGGATATGGATTTGATTATTTCCATTGCTTTTTCAAGTTGAGGGTCTTTTTTTTGTTCCATTTCTTCCTCGGTAAATTTAACCTCAACATCCGGTTCCAAACCAACGCCGTCAATTAAATTGCCTTTTGGAGTCAGCCATTTGGCTATGGTTATTTTCACCGAAGAACCGCCCAATAAACCCTGCAATTCTTGAACCGAGCCCTTGCCAAATGTTTTTTCGCCAATTAATTTTATTCCTCTGTCGTCTCTTAAAGCACCGGCTAAAATTTCTGAGGCAGAAGCAGAACCCTTATTGACAATCACAACCATTGGAAAGTTTTTCAAAAAGCTTCTTCCGTTTGCTTTGTGAATTTTTTGCTCGCCGTTTCCAAAATCTTCAATTACGACAACCTCGTTTTTTTCAATAAACCAGCTCGCTATGTCCCGCGCCACTTCCAAATAACCGCCAGGATTATCTCTCAAATCAAGAATTATGCCTTTTGGGTTTTTAGACACAATTTCATTGACAGCGTTTGTAAAATCAGTGGAGGTTTTGCTGAAAAATTGATAAAGCCTTAAATAGGCAATGTCTTCTTTAAATTCCAGCTTGTATGACGGAATTTCTATCAAATCCCTGATTATTTTTATTTCTTTTGATTCTTCCCAGTTCTCTCTTAAAATAATTAATTTTACCGTTGTTCCTTTTGTCCCGCGAATCAATTTTACCGCTTTGTCCAAAGCCATTCCGCGCGTTGTTTTCTCGTCAATTGCCAAAATTTTATCGCCTGCCAAAATCCCGGCCTTTTGAGCCGGAGTGCCGCCAATCGGAGCGACAACAACAATGGTTTCATCTTTTATTCCAACCTCCATCCCAACCCCTTCAAATTTTCCAGACAAATCCTCTAAAATTTCTTTTGACTCTTGTTCCGTGAAAAATGATGTATAAGGGTCTTCCAGGCTTTCAACCATTCCGGAAATGGCGCCGACAACCATTTTTTCCGCTGTTAATTTGCTCTTATCAACATATTTTTCCTGCAAGATTCTCCAAACATCCCAAAATAAAGAAAAATCAACGCCTTCCGGTTTTCCCTGCTCCAAATTCAAAACCCCGCATATTGGCTCGGTTTTACCAATGTATTTACCCGCTGAAAAGGCGGTAAAAAGCAAAATAACCACAAAACCAGCCAAAACCGCCTTTTTAACAATGTTAATGCTCATAATTTGCCCACTAATTGAATTATTACCCCCATTATGGCCAATATGGCCCCTATTATCCAAAAACGCATTGTAACCTGAAATGGAGCCCATCCTATCGCTTCAAAGTGGTGATGAATAGGAGTACAGAGCCAGATTTTCTTTTTCCTGATTTTTTTGGAAATAAGCTGCAAAATCACGCTTAAAGAGTCAAAAAGCAAAAGTCCGGCAATTATCGGCAAGACCACAATAGCGTTTGTCAAAAAAGCGACAACCGTTAGAGTAGCTGTCAAAGCAATGGTCCCAGTTTCTCCCATATAAAATTTGGCTGGTGGAATGTTATACCACAAAAAAGGAAGCAATGAAGCAGTTATAATTGCGCAAAAAGCGGCCAAATCATATTGGTGCTGGGCAAAAGCAATTGAACCATAAGCTGAAAATATTATCATAAAAACGCCCCCTGCCAAACCGTCAATCCCGTCAATAATTCCCCCGCTCCAAACAGCCAGCAAAGCAACAATAAATAACGGAAAATAAAACAACCCGATGTCAAAATTCCCCAAAAAAGGAATTCCGATTATGGTCCAGCCAAGTTTAAAACAAAACCACCAGCCGCCAACCAATCCGATTAAAAGAATTACAAATAATCTTTGTTTAAAAGTAAGTCCGCCGGCAATATATTTTCCTCTGCCGGAAATTTGCGAAAAATCGTCAGCAAAACCCAGAAGCCCGCCGACAATCAAAGCAAACAGCGGCAAAACAACCTGGCTTCTGCTTAAAAAATTTAATTGCGCGCACCAAAAATTGCTGCAAAAATAGGGCAAAAAATAAAAAAATAAAGTTGTCGCTAAAACCGACAAAAAAACAATCATCCCGGCCGCTCTTGGAACCCTGACCTCTCTTTCTTTGTGAAGCTGGTTAAATACTGTCGCATTATCTCCGGTAATTGTTTTGGTGCGCGCTTCTTTTCTCCAAAACTCAAACTTATAAAGAAATTTAATGACCAACGGAACGATAAGAAATCCAACAAGAGCCGTAAATGTCATTAAAATTAAAACATCAACTGTTTTTACAAAAATAAGAGAATGAACCATAAATTATTTGTTAAAATAATAAATTAATTTTTCCATGTCGCCAAAGCGGTCGCTGGAATTTAAAACAATGTCAATGAATTTTGATTCGCCTCTCTGAACAATCATCAGCAGACAGCCGTTGGCAGCCGGACTAAAACCTGTCTTGCTTCCAATAACCCCTTCAATTTTACTCAAAAGTATGTTGGTGTTTTTCATATTGTGGTGAAAACACAATCCATCTTGATTTTTGTCGCAGGAAACATATAATTTTTTTTCTTTTATTTTTGAAATCTCAAAAATCTCGGGGTAGTCATTCATTATAACTGCTGTCAAAACGCTTAAATCGCGGGTGTTAGAAAAGTTTCCGTCCTCGTCTTCGCCAATTGGATTGGAAAAAGAACTGTTAGAAAGCCCAATTTTTTTAACTTCTGAATTCATAAGCTCAACAAATTGAAAAAGGCCGATGCTTTCGCTTAGGGCGTATGCCGCGTCATTGCTTGATTCAATTAAAAGCGGATATAAAAGCTCTTTGGCTTTTATGGTCTCCCCTATTTTTAAACCTCCAGCCGCCCCTTCTTGATTTACTGCTTCTTTAGAAATCACGATATTTTTTTCCAAATCAAAATTATTTAGAACTGTTAAAGATGTAAATAATTTGGTTAAACTGGCGATTGATTGTTTTTTCTGGTCATTTTTTTTAATGATTGTTCGCCCTGAACCGTCGGGCTTTATTTCAAGAACCAAAATGCTGTCCCCAACCACGCCTTTTTCCGCCAGCAAATTTTCCATTTCCTTTTCCGCTTCCAGCTGTTTATTTTTCAAATCCTCGTAAAATTTTACCTGTGCCAATCCGAAGTTTTTAAAATTTTGCTCGGAAAAATAATAATACAAAGAATCTTCAAAAAACGACTGCCAAAAATTAAAAAAAATAAAAAAACAACAGCTGAATAAAAAAGCTATCACGAAAAAAATAAGCGAGGACTTCAAAAAACTGTTATTTTTTATTTTTTCTTCCACGAATTTCAATTCCTAATTCTTTTAATTGCATTTTATCAACCGCTGATGGTATTCCAATCATTAAATCCTTGTTGTCGCCTGTTTTGGGAAAAGCAATTACTTCTCGTATATTCGGCTCATTCATTAAAATCGCCAAAAATCTGTCAATTCCCAAAGCAATGCCTCCATGAGGCGGAACGCCAAAACCAAAGGCATCAAAATAATGTGAAAATTGCTCCATAATGTCTTTTTCTTTGTTGCCCAAAACCTTAAAAACTTCTTTCAAAACATCTGCGTTTATATTTCTAATACTTCCGCCGCCGATTTCAAAACCATTTAAAACCGCATCATATTGAAAAGCTAAAATTTTGCTTGGGTCTTTTTTAATCTCTGCCACGTCGTCTGTCTGCGGCTTTGTGAAAGGATGATGCATTGCTCCCCATCTTTTGTCGCCTTCTTTCCACTCAAACATTGGGAAATCAGTTATAAAAGCAAAAGCTAATTCATTTTCATCTTTTTTATCGCTTCTTAAATCCGGTTTGTCGCTTTGGTATTTTTCCGCTGCCTCTTGGTAAGTAATTCTCGGAAACGGGATTTCTTTTATTTTTTTCTCAGGAAATAAATTTTTTACCAAATCAATGTATAAATTTTCCACAAGTTCTAAAATTTCTTCTTGGGAATAAAAACTTAGCTCTATATCAAGCTGGGTATGCTCTGCCTGCCTGTCTGCTCTTGGGTCTTCGTCTCTCAATGCCCTGGCAACCTGAAAATATTTTTCAAAACCAGCAACCATTAATAATTGTTTGTATTGCTGGGGACTTTGCGCTAAAGCGAAAAATTTTCCTTTGTGAAACCGCGAAGGAACCAAAAATTCCCTGGCTCCTTCTGGCGTTGATTTTGCCAAAATCGGAGTTTCAATTTCCGTGAAACCTCTTTCAGACAAAAAATCGCGCATATATTTTATAACCCTGTGCCTTTCTTTCAAATTTCTTTGCAATCTTTTTCTTCTCAAATCCAAATATCTGTACTTAAGCCGTTTTTCCTCGTCCATTTCATAGCCGTCTTTTTCAATGCTTATTGGCAAAGCCCCTGATTCTGATAAAACAATTAAGCCATTTGCCGCGAGTTCAATTTTTCCGGTTTCAATATTATTATTAACTAAATTGTCCGGCCTTTTTTTTATTGTTCCTTGAATTTCAACCACCCATTCCGGCCTTAATTTTTTTGCCAGCTCATAAACCTCGCTTTTTTGAGCATTAAAAACAACCTGCAAAATTCCCGAATAATCCCTCAAATCAATAAAAATCAGTTTTCCATGAGACCTGATTGTATCAACCCAGCCGCTAACCGAAACATCTTGCTCCTCTTTATTTATGGTTTCTTTTGTTAAACTTCTTTTCATATTTTATTATTTAAACATTCTATCATTTTAACAATTTTGATTATTTTTTCAAATCAAATTTTAATGCTATGATTTAAAAATGACTATTAAAACAAATAAAAACATTGGAATTGATTTTAACGATGTTATTATAAATCACACAAAAACAAAAATTGGTTTTGCCAAAAAACAAGGTTTCAAAATTTCTTCAGAACAAACTCATAGTGAAATTTTGAAACATATAATAAATAAAGAGAATATAGAAAAATCCAAGAATATATTTATGGTACTGGCGCATCTTTAGGTAAAAAAATATAGGGGTAAAAAATATTTAGGAAAACTTCAATCTCTTAACTTTAATTTATTTTTAATATCTCGCAAAAACACTCAAAAATCTAAAAAGGAAACATTTGGTTGGACAAATAAAAATTTACATGGTTTTTTTGATAAGCAAAATATGTTTTTTGTTGATTCAGATAAAGAAAAAATGTTGTTTGTAAAAAATTAAATATAAATACATTTTTAGATGATAAAATTTCAGTTCTTAACTATCTGAATTCAGTAAAAAACAAATTTTTCTATAATCCTTTTGAAATAATTTTTGATTACAATAAAAAAGATTGAATCAGTGTCTTCTTGGAAAGAATTCTTTGAAAAAATAAAAACTGAGTGGAAACTCAGTTTTTAAAATTTACCGAATCCCCAATGAAATAATTCTTTCCTTTTTTGAGAACTAGCCCATTTAACATAAAGCAAGTCAATGTTGTCCTTAAAACTATCTTTTATTTGAAATCCCAATCTTTCGGCAACTTGTTTAATTTTTTCTTCCTTACCTTCTATTTCACAAAACATTCCAAAAAAATAAATATCTATTGTAATAGAATAATTTAATCTTTTAAAAAAATATCTAATTTTATCATAAGAATTTTCACATTTATAATTTTTAGGAATTTTAGTTAATTTAATCTCTTTAGTTTGGGTCGTATTATTTTTTGGTTTTAATAATTTAGTTTGCTCATAACTAATACTTATTCCCTTTTGCGATATGATTGTTCTCTTTCTTATTTTAGTTGTTTTGTAATTTATTCCTTTTCCATATATTTCATCTTTGCAATAAAAAATATCTGGTCTTACACCTTTTATTTTTTCAATAATTTCATCTATATTGTTAATTTTAAATTTTATTTCGGTTTCAATCATTTTTCTATATAATATAGTTTATTTTTATCTAAATCTGGACTTAATCCATATAACGACTTTACCATTTCAATAACTGGAAAAATTTGCCACTTACTTTTAATTATTTGAATTCCTTGTTTCTTGGCTCTTGGCACACATAATTCATATTTTCCATCATCTCTCTTGGCGAACTCAAACTTTAATTTTTTGGCAAATAATGGTGTTTCTATTCCTCCAGCTGTAGTAGAACTTTTAGTTTTGGCAAAGGCTGGCATTACACTTGTCATCATCCACTCATAACCCCTATCTTTAAGAACCCTACCAACTAATTTATCAAGAATACCTATAAGATTTTTAGGCGTATTGGGAACACTATAAAATCTTGTTAACTCAACTGTCGTGTGATAATTAATGCCTGATAACATTAAAATAGCTTTCTTGTAATTATGAGAAATTTCACAAGGTTCCACCTGTTCAATGGCAAACGGTATTTTATGTCCGTTAATAAAAAATCCAAACGTCATTCCTTTTTTGCATCTATCATAGTGAATATAATGATAGTCTTTGATAATCCTTCGACACATTTCTACTTCTTTGGGTAAGGTTATCTCTCTAAAAACTATTTCTTTTTTATATTTTTTATTGTGGCAATAAAGCAATTCTTTATCTTTACCCCATTTCATAATCCAATTATCTTTACGATTAAATCCAAAAACAAATAATTTATCTGGAGAAATGGGAGTATTAGCCATTCTTTCCAATGTAATTTCTTTCTGCTCATTAAAAACTTTATTAATAACTTTTGGCGTTGGTTTGTCGTAAGTCATTAATCTAAAAAGTATCTGGTGTTCTAAATCTTGAGTATCAAATTTTATTTTTGATTTGACTAAGCTCCTATTTATTTTTGGTAAAATTATTTTTCTTATATTCTGTATTCTCTTATCTTTTTGCCAAATATTAGATAATGTTATTACTTTTATCTTTATCATTTGTTTTATTTTTTCATTTTAATTTATAAATCCATTCCGACAATAATCCTTACTCCCTCAATTATTGCAATTGAAATAACAAGCTAAATCAGACAAAAAAAATTCCCATTTCATAACTTCATCTATTATTGATAACAGGCTTTAAATAATAATTCCTACTATTATTAATTCATTTAAGTCATTAACTAAAACTCTTGACCTGCTTTATTTATGGTTTCTTTTGTTAAACTTCTTTTCATATTTTATAATTATACAATTATAGCAATTTCGTTGTTTTTTTCAAATTTTAAAACCAGCTCCCCAGCTGATTTTAGCGCTAATTTTTGCCTCAAAATCAAGCAATTGGCAGTTCCACGATAAAAGAGCTTCCCTTGCCTAGTCCTTCTGATTCTGCCCAAATTTTGCCCTTGTGGATTTCAACAAATTTCTTGGCGACAAAAAGGCCGACACCAACGCCGTCTGAAAACAATTTTGGGCTTGATTTGCCCCTTGCAAAAATCTGGAATAATTCAGAAATTTCATCTTTATCCATTCCAACCCCGGAATCTTTTATAGAAACCCTCAAAACTGGAGGTTTATTTTCCAAAATAATTTCAATTTGCCCATTTTTCGGGGTGTATTTTATGGCATTGTCAATCAGGTTGATAAAAACCTGCCTGATTTTTGAAGAATCCAGCGTTATTGGAAGAATTGGATTCAACGGCTTAATCGTTATTTTCTGGTTTTTGTTTTTCATATGGATAGACAATTCTTCCGCTATATTGGAAAGCAAAGAAACCAAATCAATTTTTTCAAAATTCATATCAATTCTTCCGGCTTCAATTCTGGAAACATTAAGCAAATTATTAACAAGTTTTGTCAATCTCTCGTTGCTTTCAAAAACATTTTTAAGTTTTTCTTTTATGTTTGCTGAAACTTTTCCAAAATCGCCCTCCAGAATCATTGAAATATATCCTTTTATCACGGTTAAGGGCGTCCTTAATTGATGCGAGGCAATATCTAAAAATTCGCTTTTTGATTTGTCCAGTTCTTTTAATCTTTCATTGGCTATTTCCAATT